>PSRH01000048.1 GCA_003175915.1 Candidatus Melainabacteria bacterium
TTCGGATCGACCTTTGCGCCGAAAGACAAGGTGATGCAGATCGAAAACGACTACGACAAGGAGGTCTATAACGGTGATCTCGGCTTCATCACCAAAATCGACGCCGAAGAGGGACAGGTCACGGTCGATTTCGACGGTCGGGAGATCATTTACGAAAGCGGCGAGCTCGACAGCCTCGTCCTTGCCTATGCGACCACCATCCACAAGGCGCAGGGCTCCGAATATCCGGCCGTCATCCTACCGGTCACAACCACGCCATGCTCCAGCGCAATCTACTCTACACCGGCCTTACCCGCGGAAAACGGCTGGTCGTGCTCGTCGGCCAGAGGAAGGCGGTTGCGATCGCGGTTAGGAATGTTTCCGGGCGAAAAAGATGGTCAAAATTGCGGGAGTGGCTTTTTCCGAAGGCAAACGGGGCTGCATCGGCAAACGCGTTTGCCGATGCAGCAGGCCGATTTGAGAAATTATAGCTGTGGCAAGGACCAGGAAGCGGGTCGGGTTTCAGTGGCTGATGGCGTAGCCACAGCCGACGCTTGTTTGATTACAATCCCTTAAAGCATTTGATCGACTGGCAGAAAGGTCAGCGAGCTTGATCATGCGCAATTGGTTAAAAGCCGGCCATAAGGGTTCAGCATCTTTTACTGAGAGCAAGGCAATCGAACGGTCTAGGAAATTTAGCGCACCGTGCAATGACTTGGGCCAAGCATGAACAATCATTTCCGTGGCTGAGCCGATCCATTGGATTTTGTCTCGGAGCGGCTCGTCCCTGTAATGTGAAGCTGTCAGCATCATTTCAATCAGCAACGATAAGGCCTGATCTGGTTCGGCGTTGCTCCCAAACACGCCGGCGCCAACGTCTGCATCAGGCCACTGCGCGGCCAGCTTCCTAGCGTGCTCCACCATCAGCGCTTCGCAGTCCGCTAGGGTACCCGTAATTGCCAAGGCTCCGGCCAAGATTGAAAGGGCTCGCCGATAGCCTGGATCTGTCACTTTGGCGTTGATGCGCCTGAGCACAGTCAGAAGATTTTCGCGCAGGTACCGCACGCACTCGGCATCGAGTCTCGACATGTCAACGAATGAGAGCGCGCCTAGCACGCTTGGAATTTGTGCGTCGCTCACCTCTCCTTCGAGAAGACCTCGCACAAAGTCGTTTGGCACTCTAAAATCGAAGGGAGTCACCACTTCGGTCAGCCTACTCGCCGCTACCTTGGCGACTGCATCCTCGGCAGGCCAGTAACCTTCGGGACCAACCACTGGCGGGAACGAGGCATCGAGGCGCGGAATCCAGGCCTCTCCCAGGAAATGACCACTCGTCTCGAGCAGCCGCTCCCGCATATCGGCACCAATTTGATCGATCGCAATAAGCTCTGCAACCTCGCCGATAACACCTGTTAGGAGGCGACCATGCCGAAGAGCGGGTATCGTCTCTCGCCACCATCCAGGTGTGCGACTGCTATCGATCTTTTCTGCCAATCGGCCGACAATATCCGCTGAAATGATTTTCGCGGCGCCTTTCGCGTCTACGCCGCCTCCGATGAGAGCAGCAGTCAAGCGATCAGCCCAAATCCAGATCAAGAGAGCTGCAACTTCACGCGGTAGCCTGACCCATGACGCATTACGGTCTGCGCGAGTCGCCGCATGCGACAAAAGCGCGATAAACAGGGGTTCCTCCTGTAGCAGCCGATCAATCAGTCGTTCGATTACAGTTTCAGAGGTTTGCGTACTCTCATCTTTGCATCCCCGTAGATAAACGAGGGCTTCTAGAGCTGTGTCCATGCGTAGGTTCGAAAAACAACAGGTGCTGACCGCCTCGCGGACTGTAGCCCCGATCACTGCAAGCGTTTCCGTTCCTGGCCTATACGGACTGCCTGCCAAGCGGGCAACGGCTTCTTCAGGACCAAGCTCAGCCTGAAGCCGCGCGAAGAGTTGGTTGAGCAGTGTCGCCATGTCGTGCTCGTCCGCAGCGGTCATTCGGAGATAGGTTTGCAAGACCGCCGGTTCTGGCAAGGTGAGGTCAACACGCTCGACCGGCTGCTTGTTGTAAATAGCTCCCCGTATGCGCTTGCATGTGAGCGAAAAATCCTGCAGCTGAAGAGATCGTAATCTCGTGATGCGATCCACGACTGTGTCGATTGCCGCGATATCTTTTAGACGCCGCTCGCGGTCTTGAGGCGGGCCGTCAAGATCTTTCTCAGTTATCAAAAGGGCCCTGAATCGCTGCTCCTCGCTGGTTTCATGCAGAGCCACAATGGTGGGGTCGATGTTCACGCTTTGTTGGCCGCTTTCCAGGATGACGCTCGGGGGCTTCTCGCCATTACTCACGACGCGCAGCGCAAGCCTGTTTCCATGCCGGTCCTCGACCTCTTGCTTGAGATCGCCTGTCGCGCCGACGTTGGAAATCGCGGCCGTCATCTCTTGGGCTAACCGGACGGCATCGAACTCGAAACCGAGGAGATTGGCCATGAGCACGGTTTGCAAACGTTGTGCAATCTCACCATTTGTCAGAAAGCGGTCACGCCAAGCAACCGGCATAAGGTTAAGACAGTCAAACGCTTGACCGCGGAGGTATGCAGCCAGGACTTCGCGTTCTGCCCCTTGCGCCTCACCTGTCCAGTCCAATACTGCGAGGATTGTACGGGTCATGTGCATGGAAAACTGATTCTCGAACTCAGGATCAATTGCGCAGCGAGGATCGACGATCACTTCGAAAAACCATGGAAGGAAGGATCTGGCTGGCCCTTTCGCAGCCGCTTTGCCTTGCATCAGAGCCAACAGCGGCACATCGGCGATGTGCGCGAACGTTAATGCCACAAGCGTGGTGGCACCGCTAGGGTTCGCCTTGACCAGCGGGAAAAACGGCATTTGCTCGACCCGGAGGCTTGCCCACAACCAGCTCGAGCGGATCATTTTCTGGGTGTCTGACTGATCGGGACTCTGCCAAATCGCCCATAAGCTCTCGCGTGCAACCGCGATGATATCCAGCGTATGACGCGCCTCACCGATGATGCTACCGTTTGCATCGATGACTGGTGTCTGTTCGCAATATTGGAGAAGAGCCACCTCGTTTGAGAACCAAACACGCCAAGCGGCAAGCTCGGGAGTTTCGATCAATTGCTCTTCTGTGATAGGAGCCGCAATAACATCTCGGACGATGCCCTTTATATCGGGTGCCTGGAAGCTGTAGGCGATGCGGCGTAACTCAGCCTGCCATGTATGCCTCTCTGCGGAGGTTATTGCGTTCCTCTCTGTCAGCAGGCTCAGTATCTTCGTGATGCTTACGAGGCGTTCGTGCTTCCATCGTTGTACGTAGCGATCCTCAATCCAATACAGCGCCGTTATGCCGGATTCCAGCGCACCGACGGTCTCAATTAAACATGAGACGAGTGGTCGTAGCTCGCCACGTCGCTTCTCCCATTCCTGGTCGAAGCGTTTGGGCAGGACGCTCCAGCTGCTGTCTTCTAGCTTGTCGGCTACCGTCCTGCGGAGGCTTCCGAGCAATTGCAGGTAGCTTTGCATTCGCTCACATTCAGCAAGGTCGGCTGCAAGCGCGTCTCGATCCCCACTTGTCCAGTGGGTCGCGATGGTCTGGCTCACCGCGGGCAGGATTCTGGAGTCGGCGAGCCGCAGAACCAGGGCTCGTGGAATAAATATGCTGGCCGGCAGAGTCTTAGTCGAAGGTGCATCAAGCTGAAGCCCGAACTGAATTGCAGCCGCCTCTGCAGATGTCCGCGCCAGTTTGCCCGAATTCATGGCTTCTGTAAGAATGTTTGCAAGAAGATCTGGCTTTGGCTTCGATGGATCGTCGTCGAATGCAAGCGAAACTGCATCATCTGGAGTACGCTCCGCAATCCGCAGCCTAGTGTCTTCGTCTGAGAGGACTCTTCGTGCTGCTGACAGCGCGCCTGCTGGGGACTTCGGCAGAGCGTCTTCCATCTCCAGTATGGCCGAAGCGGTTGCGTCGGGAATTTTGATAGTGAAGACCCGGGAAAGGACCTCGATAAGCTTTAATCGCGCCGCCAGCAGGAGCGCCGAGATGTCGAGGATCAGAATGGGATGTTCTTCGGTAGATTCAAGCGGGGGATCTGTGTCGGCACGGCTCAATAGCATCGGCACTTGCTGGCCGACGGAGTTCCGGCGATCTTCGGGCTCTCCCAGGTACAACAGAGCAAATGTGCGTGGGTCGCACGACCAGGTGACATGACTGCATTGTTTTCCCTCTAGCCATACTGCTAGCTGCTGCCGGATGTTGTCGGCTCGCTCTTTCATCTGCGCGATCAAAGCCTCGACGCTTTCGATAGCGATTACGCCTGTCTTAGCTCCGTTTTTTTCCACGTCGAAGACGATAGGCGCCAGGCGCGCTTCGACATCCTTAAGGCCGAGTTGGACGGCTAATGCAAAAGCATGCGGCGTCGCCTGCATCGGTAGGCAAGGGTGCGACACCGCATGTGTTACGAGTCGGCGCGAAAAGTCCGGGTCTGCGCCCTTCCAAACCTCAGCAAAAGCGACGGCCTCGTCGGGATTCCCGGCTTCTCCGAAGATGAATTGTTCGGCATGGTGGCGCGCAGATTGGAGATTGCCGACGCCGAGGTATGTCTGTACCAGACGCTTGCGAGCTTCTGGGCTGTTAGTCTGTGCAACCAGCTGCTCGAGGCCTGAGATAGCACGCTTCTTATCGCCCATGGCATCGTGTGCTCTGGCCTTGAGATCAATGAGGCTCGGCGGCAGTTGACGATGTCGGAAGCATGCCATGAACTCATCCAAAATGCGTAGGGTCTCCTTGGGATGGCCGCTGTTAATTGCAGCATGGGCCGCGATCACAATGGCACGCGGCGTGCCCACCTTAGTGAGTCGGTCTTGGATTGAGAAAAGTTCTGGCCACGCGCCACTACTTGCCATGATTTCGGCTGCAGCTAGTACCGTTTCGTCGGGATAATCACCGATGATTATTTTACCGGCGAGATCAGAGAAACGATTGGTGTTGCTGGCATTGCTTATGGCAGAGGAGATAATGTCTTCGTCACTGGCACCCGCGAACCGCTTGCGCCACCCGTCGAGGAAGTCCGCAGCTTTCGGGAACAGCGCCGTGTACCGGTCGATTACGGCCACGGCGGCCGCAGGGCCATCCTTGTCCGCCGCAAGCAGGGCATCCACAACGATATGGGATGGTGAACCTTTGCCCTGCCGAAGCGCATCGCCCAGGATTTTGCGAATGTGGCCATGACGAACCGGTAAGCCCGCAAGGCGGCACCACGCAACGGCGACTGGCTCAACGACGTCCCTCTCGAGCAATTCGCGTCCTAGCTTGCGCGCGTCTGCACGTCTATCGGGATGCAAGACAAGGCTGGCCAGAAGCCATATCTCCGCGTCGACCCTGGCCGGAGGATCGAGAGTCATGGCGAGGTTTGAGAAAAGTTGTGCCGCTGCCGCCAAATGGTCGAGTGCATCCTGAGTGCCCCTGACCAGCCCAGGGTCTATCGTATTGGGCATTGAGCCGAATTGCACACCAGTCCGCGGTGTCAATGCCGCCATCACATGGAATATGCCAAGCGTTTGCTGTGTCAGCACTGAATGTGGCTCGGCTTTGCGCGCCGTATCGGCCAATGCAATCGCCTGATTGCGCTCTCCCTCAAGACACAATGCGATTGCGCGCAGACGCTGGCATTCCGGTCGATCTTCTGGGAGCCGATCGAGTTCATTAACGGCATCGCCGGTCCGGCCAACTTCCAGAAACAAACTCGCCTTGACTTCGGATTCTCGTTCCGACGTAGCCTCTCCTAGGAAGGCAAGTGCTGCCTCGGCGCTTTCGTTGGCACGAAGCACGGCCGCACGAAGGGACCGATCTGCAGGAGAGGCGTAGCCGTCGGCCTTATCAATCGATGTCAAAGCCGCCGGGGAGTCGCCCTCGTGTAGGGCAAGCAGTGCGCGCGCTCTAACGGTCTTGGCCCTGATGTTATCGTCGAGAGTTTCCCACACTGAGGTGTCATTTTGGATATCATCAAGACATGCCTTCAGCGCCGAGGCCCGGCCGGCCCGGAAGGCTCCCTGGGCCTCATCAAGCCTCTTGGCGATTGCGGCGTCACGCTCGGATAACCGGGCTGCGACTTCCCTGGAGAGGGCAGCGATCGCAGGTGAGGTCCCAAGGCTTGCGGCAACGGTCGCCGGCCCAGTTATAACCTCCGACCCCTGAGTACGCGGGCAAAATGCGTCCTGCCAGTAGGGGCTGAAATAAATGCGAATGAGCCCGGAGTCCTTTCGTGCCAGATCCGACATCTTCTGGTTGGTCCACAGGTCGAAAGTGATACCAAACCCCTTCAGATGTTCTGCAATCTCGCGCGCCGCAGTGTTGACGTCGTCGTCGTTGCCGTCGAGGGTGACAGCCAAAACGAACGTCTCGATACCCTTGCCTTTCCAATGATCATGGAGGTGTTTTGTGAAGTCTTTGGTCCAGGGGAGCAGGTGCCGAGCTTTGGCATCGCGGTAGCATTTGCAGGAGATGACTACGTAGGGAATCTGATCAGCATTGAAGCCTTCAATGCTACGCCGTATTGGGTGACCCCTTTGTCGCGTTTCAGTTCGCTACGAAGGACATCGGGGTATTCAATCCGCAGCAAGCCACGACAGAATTTTTCAAAGTCCACGCTGCCGATGGCGACGATGGGGAGCTGGTCCTCTCCGCCCCGCCGCGCGGGCGGATGGAAGTGTTCCTCGCGCGGCGTGTCGCCGAAGGGTGGTTTTGGTTCTTCCTTCGATCTCGTCCGCTTTGATGCACGCTTCGCCATTCGTCTCCTCGAATCACTTGCTGAAAGTCTGGCGTGGTGAGGTGATTTGAACAACCGGCGGGCCATCTCGCGTGAGAGGTGGCTGTGGAAGATACCAGCGTGTTTTTGCAATTCGCCCCGAAAAGTGCCAAGACTGAGGCTTAACTTGAATAACTAATTGATTTGCCTTTCATGCTTGATAAGCGAAGCCTCACCGAAAGAGATATTTGCACAAAGTTTATTTTGCCCGCCCTCAAGCGCGCGGGTTGGGACGAGATGTTGCAAGTCCGCGAGGAAGTATACTTCACTAAGGGCAGGATTATTGTTCGCGGTAAACTCGTCACGCGCGGCAAGGCAAAAAAGGCAGATTTCGTTCTCTACTATAAGCCCAATATGCCAATCGCGCTCATAGAAGCGAAAGACAACAATCACAGTGTCGGCGATGGTCTTCAGCAAGGTCTCGACTACGCCGAGACGCTGAATATCCCCTTCGTCTTCTCTTCGAACGGCGACGGTTTCGTGTTTCACGACCGCACGGGCGCGAGTGACGTAAAGGAAGTAAACTTCGGGCTCAATGCATTTCTCTCGCCTGGTAATTTATGGGCTCGCTATAGGGCTTGGAAGGGCCTCGACGCTGAAGCCGAGCAGATCATTCTTCAGGACTATTATGGCCTCAGTGCATTATTGGGACACAGATATCCGGGATGTTCCGTAAGCTGCTCTGCAAATTAGCTTTTCATGGTATGCCGTCACTTAAATGCTCGACTGTATGACATTCGCGGATGATACGAATTTATGAATGTTCGGTGTCATTTAACCAGTCACAAAATCTACGGCTGATAAACCTTTCGCAATTTTAAAACGTGACAGCGAAAATGTTGCTGTTTTGTTCGCAATCCCGGATATCTGTGTCCCAATAATGCACTGAGGCCATAACGTCACGTCCTACGATCTTGACTGTGACAAGGGCCCGCTGCGGAAACGCACCGGCGTCTGGTACTGGAATGGTAAGTACACGTCAGAGTTTATGATCGACGGTGATTTGGACTTGTCCGATTGTAACTCCTTCGAGTTTATCAGCCACAATAGCGACATATGCCGTCTTAACGGGAGCGACTGCCCAGACAAATCGGCTTCCCCATCCCGAACGGGTGGGAGGCTGCTTTCATTCCTACTGGGAAACAGTTTGCACAGCATCGATCACGTGCTGAAAGTTCCGTCGCCTTTCAATCCCAAGCGTAAGCTCTCCGATGCTGTTGACACTGGCATTGACGGAATCAGGCGATCGCTAGGAAGCAAATCCAGTCGCTTCACTGGGTGCATAAAGAGCGAGGAGTCTCGGAAAGCGGTTCTTCGCGGCGCTTTAGCACTATACGGCGCGGACCAAAAGGCGTCTGCCCTTGAATTGTGTGCCTTGCTTAAATCGGAAGAAATTTTTGAAACCACGCTGGAGGAAATTATCAACGACCACTTCGATATCTCGGGATGGATATGTGAAGAATAGCCCTTTACTCAGACCCCAAATCGCGGGAAAGGCTCGCGCCCTGGGCGAGCAGGGACGCACGGGCAAGAGCGTTTGCCGTTTGAGGATGGGAATTCTTGCCTTTTGCCCCCAGATTAGGAATATGCTTGGGTTGGCATAAGTTGCCATTTTTACTGCAGAATTGTTTTACAAGGGTTTCGCAAATCGGCGTGAGAAATCATTATGCTTCCTGCGGGATTGTAAAACCAGATATGTCGATTACGGGCGTTCGTATCTCTTTCGAAGGTTCGACATCCAAGGCACATCCCGGTAAATATCGAGAAGTTGGAGTGACAAGCTGTCCGCCTCGTAGTCTTCCGGCATTTCGATCGCAAGGGCGGAAGCGGTGGCACGAATTAAAAAGGGATTGATGTAGCGCCACCTTCCAATCTCGTCGCTAAGCCAACCAAGCCATGCATCCTCTGTCGTCCTGCGCCAAGCTTCGGGCTCTTCGAAG
The DNA here is from genome assembly GCA_003175915.1 of Candidatus Melainabacteria bacterium. Lineage (GTDB taxonomy): Bacteria > Cyanobacteriota > Vampirovibrionia > Obscuribacterales > Obscuribacteraceae > PSRH01. Next base: position 8,738 of record PSRH01000048.1, read on the forward strand.
GGAAGGACGGGGTGTGTGCGCGCCATTCTGAAGCGCCAGACCGCCGCAAGCAGGTCATGAGGCGTCTGCAAAAGACGATGATCAAAGGTCTCAAGTCGCATGAAGGCCAAATGCCAAGGCAGTTCCGTGGCCAGTATCTGCCTAGCTGTTACAACGTGTGAGCGGCATCCGCGGACTATAACCTCAAGAGCCTGATGATAAACATCATGCTGAACTTTTTTTGTAGGATGGTCATCGTCGCAGTCAAAGAGCGTGGTGATGTTCACGGTCATGCCCCCGTAATGCAAGCTGGACCGAAGGCTTAAGCTTATGCGCTATTTTTTTGGAAGGTGGTTGAATGGACCAAAGAAACTTCTTGTCTCACCACAGGAGTGTCATTGCATCGTAGCTCAAATAGGTCTTGAAGGGTTGGGGCTACGTCATTAACTGCCGCATTATAAATGAGTGCTGGAAGCTGCTCTTGTAGAGTTTTCTTCGAGCGCTCTTTGGCGAATCCATCAAAGAGGTAGTCCATAGTAAACTGCTCGGCATTGCTGGTAGGGGTAAAGCCTAGGAGCCTGTCCACTTAATGCCGGTGGCACAGGCAGTGAGGCAGTGGTCGGCCGGCCGGCTCGATACCCGTG
>PSRH01000136.1 GCA_003175915.1 Candidatus Melainabacteria bacterium
CGATCACACCGGCAAACAGGCCAACGCGGCGGTCTAACCTGCCCGTCGTGCCATTTGGTAATGCGCAAAATCCTTGAAGGACAAAATAGATAGGACAGAAATTGGACGGAGCTTGGACAGAATTTGACCAGAATTGCGCTCCACAATTGAGCTATGAGCTCACCCGCGGTTTGTTTACTAACCCAACTTCTTGCAACTATTGCGGGCACGGAGATATGGGCGCCGATAGAACCACCCGAATATCCAATTGCGCTTAGCTGTCTGGTAATCCGGGTACATAAAAGGTCGGCAATAATTGATTGATGTCGAAATCTATTATGGCGAAGATTCTTATCGTTGAAGATGACGAAAAGCTTTCAAACTGCCTAGTTAGCTGGCTGCGCGACCGGCATTACATAGTCGAAGCAGTAGTTTCAGGCCGGCAGGCTCTAGAAATGCTCAAAAGGTACGAGTATGACGCGATTATTCTAGATTTACTGCTTCCGGAAGTGAGTGGTGAAGATGTCTGCCGACTTCATCGAGCCGAGGGAGGTACAACTCCGATTTTGATGTTGACCGGCAAGGGCGGATTGAACGATAAAGAATTCGGGCTTGATTCCGGTGCTGACGACTATCTCACTAAACCCTTTGAGTTCAGGGAGATGGGGGCGAGGGTGCGGGCCCTCTTAAGACGTCCGCGTATTAGTAATCCTTCGACACTCAAGTTTGGCGATGTTGAGCTCGATACGATTGCTCACCGAATTACAAAGGCCGGTAAGGAAGTGACCATGCAGCCCATGGAGTATGCGCTGGTGGAGTTCTTTCTCCGTCATCCTGGTCGAGTCTTCTCGATGGAATCACTGTTATCGAGAGTTTGGGAGGCGGATGCGGAACCGTCATATGATTCCATCTACACTTGTATTAAACGCATTCGCCGCAAGTTGGATGACAAAGGTAAGCCGTCAATAATCCGGACACTATACGGGGTTGGTTACCGCCTCAACTGTGATGCGAGCTAGACGATAAACGTGGAGCGCTTTCGTTCACCAGGCCTAAAACTATGGCAGAAGGGACTAATCATTATCTTGATTCCCTTTACTCTGGGGCTTATTGAATTAGTTGTTTTATGGAATCTGATGATTACAAGCGAGCAACAAGCTCTCAGGGAGCAACACGCTAAAGAGGTTGTCGCTACAGCTAACGATTTATCTCTTTCCCTTCTCGAATCAGCAAGAGCGCTATCCGCTTACGTTGTAACAAAGGATCGGACTGGGCGTGGACACCTGAACGCGGTGGTGGCGGATATGGGGAAACAGTCGGATCGCCTCTCCGATCTGGTTCAAAATGATCCCCATCAGGCGGAAATCGCCAAGCAAATCCAGTCTATGCAATCGCGCGTGGCCAGTATCCTACGTCTGCTCGCAGATCTGGCAGATCGCCAACGAGAGTTTGTATCGCGGCAAAAGGAAATGCTTGGTGAACAACCCCTGGCCGATGATCTCAGTGCTGCACCGGTACCACTATTGAGTAGCTTGGTAAGAGATATTCCCAGGCTCTACGGCTTGCGCAAGCAGTTAAATCTGCTCTTCATAGAACTGCTTTCCCAGTTGAACACGTTGAAGGAAGAAGTGACCCGCCAACCACTTGGACTACAGACCGAAGAATACTGGCGGCACGTCATAAAAAATGTCCTTATAGCCGGCGTAATCATTAACTTCATGTCGACCATTGCCATAGGACTCTTCTTTACCAAATCGATCACCACGCGCTTGCGAGTTACCATGGACAACACCGCCAATCTCGCTGATGATCGACCGCTGTTGCCAGCAATCAAAGGTAGCGACGAAATTGCTCACCTGGATCACGCTTTTCACAAGATGGCTGATAGTATCAAACAGGCCGAATCCCTCTTGAGAGAGTCCGAGGAAAGGTTCCGCCTTATTACGGAGTACCTGCCAATTGGCGTAGCCATACTTGATTCAAATGGCAAGATCGAACTTGTTAATGATAGTTTCGAAAAGATCTTCGAACAGCAGAGTACCGAGCTGCTGGGAATTCAGGTCGAGTCTCTGTTTAGGAAAGGGAGCGATGATAAGGTAAGGGACTTTGCCAGATTGAAAGAAAGTGCTTTCGGGAACACCCTTGAACTTGCAGGCTTAAGAAAGGGTGGCAAAGAGTTTCCGGCAGACGTATTACTAACAAGCTTCTCAATACAAGGTCTGGGCAAATATTTAGTGATCATCACGGATCAGACGCATAAGCATGAGATCGAACGACTCAAACGTGAATTCATCGCCATGGTTAGCCATGATCTGCGCACACCTCTGACATTAATCATGAACAACCTGGCTTTCTTAGAACAAGAGAGTAGCCTCCGGCTTTCCGATCAGGCAAGGAAAATTTTGCATTGCTCGGAGGAAGAAGGACGACGCTTGATCAAACTGGTCAACGATCTGCTCGATCTTGAGAAGATGGAGTCCGGTAAGTTCGAGTTGCAGTACGAGCAGTTGGACGTTGCCGAATTGTTCGAGCAGGCCGCTTCCGGCGTCAAACGATTTGCCGACACGCGCAACCTCAAAATAGAGGTAGCTGATGTAGATGTTGATCTAACTGCCGATGGAGCGCGACTTCTGCAAGTACTCAATAACTTGTTGTCAAACGCGATAAAGTTTTCACCGGACGGAGGCACTATTCGTCTAAGTGCTGAGGCCGGACAGCAACATCTAAAGGTTCAGGTAAGTGACGAGGGCCGCGGCATACCCGAGGCGAAACAGAATCACATCTTTGAGCGATTTAGTCAAATTGAATTGTCAGACTCGAAAGATAAGGGTGGCAGCGGTTTAGGGCTGGCAATATGCCGAGCAATTGTCGAGCAGCACGCAGGAACGATTGGGGTCGATAGTCAAGAAGGAAAAGGCAGCACGTTCTGGTTCCGTATCCCGAGCAACAGTTAAGGAAGCTGAGCTGAGCCAGTTGAATGAAAGGTTCTGACTATTTGATCGCGTAATTCAGCGGCCTGTTTTTTATCCCCAGTAGCTTCTGCGGCCATTGCCATTATTCTAATTGCCCGTATCCTGTCGCAGCCCTCGCTCAGCCGTTTTTTCGCCAGGTCGTATGCCTCACGATAGCGACCTTGGGTGATGCATATTTCCGCCTCGTGCAGCGGATCTACTTTGTTTGGGTCTGATCGAATTCTATTGGTCTTGCGGCCGAGTAACTCCAAATCAGAATCGCTTAAGGAGCCCTTCAAGCGCTTGGCCACATCGAGCGCACGTTCCATCGAGAAGTTACTATCACCTAACGCAACTGCTATTCGTACGTCTTGTTCGGCACTTTTTTTATTACCGTCAATTAGCCACAGTGACGATCGAAACTTTCGGTATATAGCCTCTTTCGGATTCTTCTCGATTGCAGTCGAAATTACTTTAATCGCACTCTGTACGTGTCCAGCTTTAACATACGCGCCAGCCACTGCACAGTAAATGCTCTCGGTAAAATCCAAATACCGCGAGACCTTAGTATAAATCGCAACAGCGTCTGACTCCGCTTTTGCCGCCAATGCCTGACCAATCCCCGTTTGTGCAAACGTCCGAGCGTCGGCAGGACAAGAGCCTTTGCTGACGTATAATTCTAAGTCGTTTGCCATCTGCTTAAAGTCCCTTTTCCTAAGGTCATCCATTAAGACCATATTCTCTTTGGGGTCTAGTCGAAATGCTTTTCGTGCGCTTTTGCCAAAATCTTGACCTAATATCGATTGCAATCGAGCTACAAGTTCCCAATAACTTGCGTCATTCATGCAACGCGGATCTTGTTCAGCCAATTTCATTGCCTTGTCACAAGCGCTAATTGCTAGTTCCCTATGATGCAGGGCCTCGGCCGCCTGGCTCAGATGCACCCAGGTAACTGGATCGTTGTCTACGTAGTCAATTGAGTATTTGAGCCACTTCTCAGCATCAGCTAATCGTCCCAAAACTATGTCATACACTCCCCAAACCTTGCCGATTTCTGCCCGCCAAACTTGGGCGAGCCTTCGTTCTAAAGGATTCGTCAATTTGTCGATGCAGTGATTGTCCGCCACTAGCGTCTGATATGCGTTTTTTTGGTAGGTCAGCATCACTTGGTCGGCCTGCGCCACAATTTCGCGATTGCGGACTTGCCTGTGTATACGAATATTTGCGATGTGTAAAATCAACGAATGTTTTGGCGCCTGTTCCAATAGGTGCAAGACGAATGATGCTGTTTTCTTTGCATCATTCTGTGCTACCACACCAGGAAGCGCAAGTTCCAACTCGCCAAATGAAGCGTCGTTATCGTAAGGTTGCTGTGGTATGACATGGTATTTCTTAAAATAGATCCCGGTCGCCCGAGCGCACACTTTTGGCGCAGCTTGCCCTGACTCAATTACATATGTTCGCAAAAGCGCTCGGTCCTGTTCAACCAAATCTAAGAGAGATTCCGCTTTTATTCTTGTCAGGCGCACCAGCTCGTAAGCTCCTTTGTTATTGGCTGTGAAATCGCCCAGATACCTAAGAAGATGGATCTTGCTTTCAAGGCTTTCCGGTGCCAACGCAATCGCGGCCATAATCTCTTCGAAACCTTCGTCAAGCCCTCTCAAGTGGCTAAGACATCTTGCCAGGTCCAAATGCAGTTGAAAATCATCGGGCTCTTTCAAAAGTCGGCTGCGCAGTTCCTCGGCGAGTAATTTGTAGCTGGCAGAGGGAGCATTGGCTAATTCTAGAAACTCGATCTCATCTCTCCATTTCTTTGCCGCCGATCGCGCAGCGGCTCTGGCTCCGTGCAATTTCTTTGCTTCGAAAAGAGCCCATATGAGGCTCTTACTATATTCCTTTTCGTTAGGCGCAAGCCTCGCGGCCTTTTCAAACAAATTAAGAGCGGCGGTGTTAGAACCGCTCTCTGCTTGTATTCGTCCAGCCAGCCAAGTTCTATGTGCAAGGCCAGCGTTGTCGGGGCGACCTGCGCCTCTGGTGTCCGTCTGTTTATCATCAGCGCTCGCTGCCAGCGAAATGGTTCCTGCACTCCAGGCAGCAAGCAACAAGATGATCGCTTTTCTATACATCACTAGTCACTTTGAAGAGCAAATGCAGACTCACTGACTAACGGCAATTCAACCCAAAAGCGGCTGCCCTTTCCAGGAGTACTGTCGACCCCGATAATGCCCCCATGAGCTTCGACGAACAACTTACTTATAGCCAATCCCAATCCGACACCGGACTTCGATTTGTCTGTACTCGATCGCTTGAATTTTTCAAATATCTCTCGTTGAAATTCAGGAGCAATGCCGGGACCCTCATCAACTACCTCTATCATTGCTCTACCCGCGGGCTCATTGGCGAAAGATCGCACTAAGATATGTCCTTCGGCTGGAGAAAATTTGATTGCGTTAGACAAAAGATTTAAAACCACCTGTGTCATGCGATCCGCGTCAACTTGAACAAAACCTTCTCCGTGCTCAACTGTGATTTCCACACCCTTTTCCTTGGCAGCAGGCGACAAGGCATCGACGCTTCTTTCAACAAGCACCGCAGGGTCGATGACTTTTGTTTCCAGCACTATCTTCCCGTCATCCAGTTTGGCTACCTCCAACAAATCATCAGTAAGTTTTATTAGCCGTTTTATAGAAGCATTGGCAACATTGATCGATTTGCTTGAACCATCGTCCAATTCTCCCTTCGGCAATTGCATTTCTGAAAGCGTGCATTGAATCGCCGACAGCGGTGATCTCAAATCGTGACTGACAATTGCCATAAACTCTTCTTTGAGGCGCTCAACTTCCACTCTCGCTGAAACATCGGCAATGGCGTACAAGTGCTTTTCTTGTCCACCGCTGACGAACGTGCTCGTGGTAAGTTCAACGGGCAGAGTATCCTTAGTATTTCTACTAATCGAATATCGCCCTGGTGAAATCATTTCATGCGCGTTTCGGGCGTCGTTCTTACCTTGCATAGATTGGACAAGTTCGTTCAACGAGCGGCCGATGATTTCTGACTGAACTCGCTTGAACATTCCAACGGCAACAGAATTTACCTGTTCAATGCGATTTTGCCCATCGCACACGACAAGGCCGACAGGCATGTTAGCCATTACCGCACGATCTTTCTCTTTAGCATCTTTCAATGCAGCCGCCATCTCATGAAAGTTGATATCCACCTTGCCAATTTCATCCGTTGCCAAAACCGGCGGAGTCAAAGGCTTATCAGTGCGCAGCCTTTCAATGTTTTCCTCAAGCCTACCGAGTCGTTTGGTGACGCTTCGGCTAAAGCCTACGACTGCCACGAAAGCGCCGAAAAAAGACAGGACAATGCCGCTTAAAAGAATAGTTCTGATCGAACTTCGCTGAAGTTTGGATTCGGCCACCATAGGTGCAATATATTTCTCATGCCTTGAGGCAATTGCCCTGGCGGTATCAAGTGCGTCTGACACTACGGGGACGAGTTCCCCTTTTACTCTCTGGCGCAGAAAGAGAAGATCGAAGTGGCTCAGTTCAGGGTTAAGAAGAACAGCGCGAAACTCGGGCACGACGATCTGAAACAAGTAATGTATTTGCTTGCCAAGCTTTTCAACGTCCTTTTCATCTTCGGATGACCCGGGCACGGCTTGTTGGAGGCGATGTAGCCCTAACTGTAGTTCACGTTCGTCGTCCGCCAATTTGTCAAACAGTTGACGATCATGGCTCAGTCCATACTGAAAAAAGTCAGCAAGACTATCATCGAGCCTTGAAGTAACAACCAGGCACGCGCCAATGATTTCATTCGATTGAGTAATCTTAGCTGTCTGCTGGTCGGACGAAAGCTCGAGGGTCGTCAGTGCGCAAAACACCGCCAGCTGTACTGACAGCAAGATAAGAACAAACCAAATGCACTTTTGTAGTAGTTTCATGGTAGCGTCAGCGACCGGCCCGGCACTTGCTTTTTCATACCCCAAAAATCCCAGAATTAGTCAAAACCGGTACAATT
>PSRH01000134.1 GCA_003175915.1 Candidatus Melainabacteria bacterium
CATTTTCGTCCAGGCTGATTAATTGGCCTCTTTTTCAGCGGGGGCTGGCTTGCTTGCACCCTTCTTTTGCTTTTTCACTGATGCCCATTCAATCAGAAAGTCAGGGTCTTCAGAAGCGTTGCCGGCCGATTCCCTAGGAGGAGCGGCGTGTTTTTCTGGCGGGGCCGCCTTGGCTGCTTCCGCTTTGCTTTCCGCCGGTGGCTTGGTCGGTTTCTTGGCTGGCTTTGCCTCAGCGGCCTGGTGCGCAGCCTGACTGCCGGCCGGTGGTCCGCCAAATCCAGGTGGTGGCATCATCACTGGAATTGCCATCGCTGGCGGTGGCGGTACCAGAGCTCCGCCATGCGCCGATCGCTTGGCTGGCTTAGGACTGGCGGTAGCGGTCTTTGTTACCTTGTGCTCAGGTGTACTCGGCTTGTTTGCCGGTTGGCTCTTTTCTGCCGCTGGCTTTGTCTCAGCTGGGGCGCCCACCGGCGCGATCTGGGCCGTTTGTTCTTGCAGTCCATCATTGGGCAGACTCGCTTTACTGGTCGCTTGCTTGGCCTTAGCAACCTTGCTTTCTTCCTTCTTGTCCGGCTTCGCTTTATTGTTGGCTACCTTGGCTACGTCTTTCGATTTGGCCGGTTGCGGCTTGTGTTGTTCCTGGGCCTTGACTGGCTTGGTTGCGGGTTTGCTCGCTGGCTTGGCGTTAGCCGGCTTCTCTTGAGGAGAAGCGCCTGGCTTCTTGGCGATGCCAGAGTTTTCCTCTTTGGGCGGTGCCGGCTTCTTTACCGGGGTCTGCTTGACCGGTATACCCAAAAGAATTTGATGGAGCACAAACGAGTGCCTGGCGGCAGCAGCTGGATTTGTCTCCTGTAGCCAGGCGACTAGTTGCTGCCTTGCTTCAGGTGAATTGGCGTTGCGCTCGACTGATTGTTGCACCTGGGCCTGAGCGGCAGTCGGTTTTTCCCTGAGCCTGAGAAGCTCGGCTAGCTTGAGGCGAGCCACGACAGCGTGCGGATTTATCTGTACTGCCCTGGTCAGACAATATTCTGCAGTGGTGAACTTGGACATGGTGAAAGCGAGCATGCCCATCTCGAAGTAAAGGTCGCCCGTGTAGGTCGAATTGGCGCCGTACTCCTTCGTGCTCTTCTCGATCGCTTTCTGGTAAAAATCGAGGGCGGTGTCATAGTGTCTTTCCAGATGGCGCCTGAAGGCGATGGCTCGCAATTCCTGCGGGCTATCAGTCTGCAGACCGGCTACCGTATGGGCGGCGATTGCCGGATAAGCCCAGGGGAGGAAAGCAAAGAGCAACGGCAAAAGCCATTTTTTAGTAGAATCGGTGGGATAAGCTCTCAAGTCGGCAGCCCGCTAAAAGATGACCTACTCCTCAATATTCTAAAGCTAAACCGAATATTACTTTAGGGGTAAAAGCGGTGTTCCTGATAAGATCCTTGTTTCTAGTGGCTTTTTGCCATTTGAATTGTTGAACAAACTCTTCGGAAATATCTAACTCATGCGCAGACAAAAACAGCAGCGTTCCCGCTCGCGCCGGGAGTCTCCTCAGTCTACGGCAGCTACAAGTCCTTCTCTAGTTCCCTCAAACACCCTTTGCTTGTCTCAGGGCGTCGACCTGAACACTAATTTGGGAGAGGGTTTTGGCACTTATAAAATTGCCGGCGAATCGGATCTTTTGCCCTATGTAACTTCAGCCAATATCGCTTGCGGTGCTCATGCCGGCGATCCATTAGTGATGGAAGCGGCTCTGGAAGAGCTGCGTTACTATGGACTTTCCCTCGGTGCCCATATCGGCTATCCCGATCTGGCTGGTTTCGGTCGCCGTGAAATTCACCTGTCCTCGGCCGAGCTGAGAGCCTCGGTGCTTTTTCAAATCGGCGCCTTATCAGGCTTGGCGAAAACTATGGGCTTTGAAATAACTCAAGTAAGACCGCATGGCTTTCTTTACCGGCAGATGACCAATGATGTACGGATTGCCACCGTCGTCGCCAAAGCCGTGGCTGAATACGATCGATGGCTTGTTTTAATTGGCGCCGTTGGTCCAGCCCTCATTACAGCCGGAGAACGGGCTGGGTTAAGAGTAGCCGGCGAAGCCTGGGTAGACCGCGCCTATGACCCAAACGGCAGTCTCCTGCCGCACAGCCACAGCCGGGCTATCCTCAAGTCCCCCCGCGAGATTATCAACCAGGCCCAAACCTTGATTGCTCGCCGGGAAGTCGTGGCTGTTGATGGCAGCCGCGTCCCCATCGACTTCCAAACCATCCATTTGCACGCCGGCATGCCCAATGCCAAAGAAATAGCCGAAACGATAAGGAACATGCTGCCCACGGCTTGCCCACTGACGGCCGAACCGTTTACGCTCGGTCCCGTAGAAGACCCGGGCCTGGCCTTCAGCTCTTAGTCCCGATCCATCGGGCTCTATCGGCCCCTACGCTGTAGGGGCGATGCCAGGCATCGCCCGGGCTGCTTTTAGGGGGCGCTTCAGCGACCGGTGATTCGGATTCGGCCAGGATTACGGAACACGGGCGGCTTTAGCCGCCCCTACAGAGGACAATTCGTTTTTGTGGTGTTTTTACGGCAAGCGTTTGGCTGGAGGCACGATTTCGTCGTACCAACTGCCGTAATACTCGGGGTAGTCTTCCCCGGTGGTTGAGGTAACCGTCTTTGCCAGGGCCCGACGAATGGCGGCTCGGCCACCACGCTTGTAGCGCCGCAACCACTCGAGTTCTTTCGGGTCGACGTTGACGCCGGCCTTCATCAGCTCTTTGACAATGTGAATTTCGTGAACGATCGCCTCTGTTTCCTCTTCCAGGCAGCGGTCAATGAACTCCTGACGGCCGGTTTTGCCGGGCACAGGGTCAATGGTCGGTTTGACGATGGCGTGGACGAACTCGTGAGCGATGCTGATTAGCTTGTAGTTGCGGGGACACCAGCGGCCAATATAAATCGTGCGCTTCTTACGGTCATAATAGGCACGGCAAGGCCCATCGACCAGGCGGATACGCACGCCCGTCTGGCGAATTTTGTTAATGTCGGCGATCAAAGTCGGCGACTTTAAGGCTGCTTCTACCAGCCTTTTACCAAATTGTCGTTTGAGATTCCGTAAGGTCATGCCGGCTCCGCTTGGCCTACTATAGTTATGTGAAGTTATATTAATTCTATCGTATTCGGGCAATCTTTGCTTGAGCTTGTATGCCTCCAGGGTTGAGGGTTTGACGGGCCGATGCCAATTTGAGCTTGAAGGAGAAAAGATTAATTCTCGGCAGAACGCCTCTACCCTAAGGATTTCCACCGGAAAATTTTTGTTGCGTGTTCTTCTTTAATCTTCACGGCAAGAATGACATGGACGAACTACCCGCCAGGCCGATTTCCGTTTATCATGCTCTGTATTCTTGAGAAGACTGAAATAGTTCTTGCTGATTTAAGAGCGGCCCAGCTCAGTTAAAAACGAGAAATTGCCAAAGCGTTTGGGTAATTATCGGACAGATAAGTAAACGCATGAAAGCGCCACCAGTGATTGTTGTCTTAAGCTTTTAGGGAGGAAGTCACCGCTATTTCAAGCTGGAGACTTGTCCGATTGACGTGTGTGCCCAACTCGATCCCAAACTGGATTCCGTAACGCTCTCTCTTAAAGCGGTTCTTAGTCTTTTTAATCGCATCGATACCGTTTGCTCCGGGTCAATCAAAAATCGAGAGCAACTCTTGAGCGATTTCGCCAGGGCGGTGATTGAACATTTACCGCTTGATCGCTGCTTGATCTTGCTTAGTCCCGTCAGCGAACGATTATTCGAGAAAAACGAAGAGTTGTGCCTGAACGTAGCGGCCGAAAGCTGCATACCACCCTCGCGGCCATTGGCGGTGAGAAAGTATGAATTTGCCAAAGAGAGCGAACTGGTCAAGGCCTGTTTGAGGCGAAAACCGTTTGTCGTGGGGGAATTGAGCGGTCGCACCACCTACCCATGTAACGTTATTGCTTCCGAGAGCTTCTTGCCAGACTGCGCCAGGGAGACGATTGCGGCCTTTCCTATAAGCCGGGGAGGAACCATCGGTTGCCTTACCCTCCATTTCCTCAATCAAGTTCCCTCGGATATGCACTGCCAAATTGGCGAGCATCTGGTTGAAGAACTGGAAAACGCCCTGGAAAATGTCAACTCCGTTGTCCGCAAGCTCGATTTTGCCGAGCCGGGCCAGGCGGCGGCAATAAACGATGGCATTGTTCAGACTCTTTCCAAACAACTGAGCTTCGAGCGTTGGGCCCGCCAGACGATCCTGAGGATGCACGGCACTCTCGATAAAGATGCGCTTCTTCAACAGGTGGCAGATGCACTCGGTCGAGGCCTGAACGCCAGCCGCTGCTTAATCGTTCGTACGGACGGTGCGCCGCCCGGGGCGGTCACTCACGAATACGCCGAAGCTGACATGTCGCCGCTCGGTTTGGGAAGAACCGACCAGTTGCCTGTCTGGCTGATCGATCATTTCAAGAACAACACAAGTGCTTTCTTCGATTTGGCGGATTTGAGCGACTTACCGGGCGTCTCGCCAGCCGATCTGAAGTCCTTGGCGGATAATGCCGTCAGCGCTGTCGCCGGAGCCCCTATGTCCCGGCATGGCACCAACTTCGGTGTGATCATTCTTCTCCAGTGTGGGCTGCCGAAGCCATGGACCAATATCGAACTCGAGGTGCTTGCCTTAATGGCTGAGCAGACCGCCGTTGCTCTCGGGCACTGCGAAAGTTTTCTGCAGTTGCAAGGTCAACTTTTCAATATGAGCCTGTTAGGCAACCTTACCCAGCAGTTGACCAACACGATCGAAATCGTGGCGAAAAGCCTGCGGGCTGATGCCAATGACGAAAAGGCCAAACAGGCTCTTGAGACTGTGCCGCTTTCCTACAGAGAGCTGGAAGTATTAAGGCTGATCGCTTCCGGATATGCCAACCGCGAGATCGCCAAAAGATTATTCCTTACCGAATCAACTGTCGAGCTCCATGCTTCACGCATCCGCAAGAAGCTTAAGTTGAAGAGCCGCACGGCCCTAGTCAAATACGCCTGCGACAACGCCCTGGTTTAATCGCTCGTTCAACTGATCAATTCTTGCTGGCAAACTTCGGGGCAAGCAGGTAGTACAGGCCGGCGGCAAAGAAGATGGCGCCAGGGATGGAGAAGACATAGGCAACCGGCCCCTGGGACGAATTTCCCCAGCCGACGAAGACAAAAGCGATTCCCATCGTGCAGTAAACCAGAGCAAGAACCAGGTGCCTGCCTTTCGTGGCGGCAGACGAAATCATGGCATTGATCCGTTCCACCTTCTCTCTACAGGTGTCCTTGCAGGCGATGCCGTCTTTCAGGTCGATGGCACACTCTGAGCAAAGTCCCTTGGAGCAATTCTTGCAGATCCCGAGGGCATCGGATTCCCGGTGGCGAAAGCATTTCATCAGCTCAACTCCTCTTGCTATAGCAAGGCTTTGCGTTTGATTTCAAGATAGCTGTCAACCAGGCGGGTAGAGAGGTCTTCGGGTGCTTCGTCGAGGACAAGACAACCCTGTTGTTTGAGGACATTCAGGGCAAGTTCGCGCTGTTGCAGCAAATCAACGGCGACGGCTCGCTTGAAGATATCCAGCTTACTGGCCCGAGCTGCTCTTCCGTCGTCAGGTGCCTGGGCCAACTGCTGGATGCGTCTATCTTTTAAAGTGATGCAGAAGGTCAAATGCCGTTTCCCCAGGTGCGCCAGACCGGACAACAACATTTGAGAACCGCTTGGATCGGTCAGATCGGTAAGGACGGCAAATAAAGCTCGGGTTTTTTGCAAGGTGGCGAAGTGGGCGAGCATACCGGCGTAATCTGGCTCGATCATGCGGGCTTCCACACCGCTTGTCGCATCGACTAGCTTTTTCAAATAGTCCTTGCCTCGACGCGCCGGCAAATAAAGGAGCGGCTTGTCCGCGAAAATACCGAGTCCGACCTGGTCGTTGTATGTCAAACCAGTCAAGGCAAGAGAAAGGGCGGCATTGAGGGCGTGGTCGAATCTGGTCAGCCGTCCCAATTCTGATACCATCATGCGCCCGGCATCGATGAGGACAAGCAGCTTTTGTTCCTGCTCCGCTTCGTAAGTGCGCACAATTGGTCTATGGCGTCTTGCCGTTGCCTTCCAGTCAATGCTCCTCGGGTCGTCGCCGGTGACATATTCTCTTAAGCTGGCGAAGTCAGTGCCCTGCCCGCGCTTGCGCTGATGCAGTTCGCCCAGCTCTGAAGAAGAACTCAGTTTGATCGACAAATCGGTGAGCGCCTTTAGATCGCTCAAGACCTTGATCTTGCTCTCTGCCTCTATCCGCGTTTGCCGCCAGAATAGCCCAAGAAAGCTCAAATACCTCAAGTA
>PSRH01000038.1 GCA_003175915.1 Candidatus Melainabacteria bacterium
TACGGCATTGAGAATTTGAATAATCTCGATCAACTGCCGGCGAAGGGCATTTTGCTCTTTTGCGGAGTTCCGGCCCTCGAGGGAGGTACCGGTTGTCCTGCGCGAGTCGTAGCGATCGTCGATCGACCTAATTGAAGAATGTATCGTCAGTTCTGGGAAAAGAACGTGACCATACGAGGAATAGCCGGTGTAATAGCCTGGAAATGGTCTGCTCCTGGAATGTCCTCAATAATGATGGTCTTGCCTTTTGCGCCAGGTCGGTTGGACATGTCTTGTGCCAAGCGTTTGTATTCGCCTTCAACTTGATCGTTACTGCCATAACATAGCAACATCGGGCAGGTTAAGTGTGACACCCAGAGAGCAGGCGCTCTCAGTTCAAGCTCGTGTTCGCCCTTCTGATCGAAGGGAATGATTTCCTGGTAGAGGTTGTTTCCCATAGCCATATTGGGATAACCACCGCAAGCGGCTACCTTTTTCAGTCTTCCATCTGATTCGGCAAGCAGCATTACGTTAGTGGCACCCAAACTGTGTCCGGCAGCGAACAACATATGAGGATCTACTTGGGGTAGCTTTGCCAGGTAATTCAAGGCCGCCTTCAAATCATCAATCTCTCCGAAACAGAGCTCGAAATTCCCCGGGTTGCCATTTTCACCGCGCACGGATGGCACCATGACGACAAAGCCGGCGTCGACAAAGGGACGAACTGCCGCTATGTCACCTGCGCCAACGGAATAGCCGCCGTGGGCAAAAAGCACAGCAGGACTTTTGCCCCTTTTGTGAGGGAAGATCAACCAGGCCTTTAACTTCTTTCCACCCGAGTTGTAAAAAATTGGCTTGATGCTCGGGGCTTGAGGGTCACCGTCGGGTGCCGGGCCACGCTTGACGAGCTTGGTCGGAAATTTTGCTCGCTCAGCGTCCAGGGAGGATTGTTGATAATACTGGTTTCTTTCACTTGTCTGTTTCGCAGCCATGAATGCAGCGAATCCGAAAACAATACCCAGAAAGCAAAAGGTACCGACAATGACTGCTGTGTTGTTCTGCGAGGTCATATAAGAGTTCCTCCCGCCCTTCAGTTTGCGATTTGCCTTAAGTAACCATATTGAATCAGCTTGATTTCCATGAATTCTCGATACTTTGCGATCTGGCGAGGCATAAAATAGAATGGTAGATGAAGGTGGCTCTACCCAGGCGGGGTGCAAGAAAGCCAGTGACGAAAAGCCGGAATCAGGACTCAAAATTTGGTTTGACCAGCAAAGTCTGGGGTCGGTTCAGGGCGTCATTCTTGGGTATTGGCCTAACAGCTTTGCTTCTGGCGTTCAACGCTGATTACGCTAGAGCTGACTCATCTTCATTTTTAAGCGACATATCTCAACTGGAGAACAGTTTCTTCGATCATGACTATAAAGGTGAGGACGACACTGCTCGCCTCGATCGTCTTGAGAAGTTTGTTTTCGGTGAAGTGCATAGCGGCTCCGAGGGACAGCGAATTACTAAATTATTACTGGCAACGCCGCCGGGTCGGAAAAAAATAGACAAGGAAGATTCGACTGGCACAGTTAAAAGCAGTGAGAAGATTGAGAATCAGAGCTCATCTGAGCCGGAAGAGTCTGGGGAAAGTTCATCAGCCGGCTGGCAAGATCAGCGCCTAGCGTCTCTAGAAAAGCAAATTTTAGGCACAACATACAGTGGTGAAAGTGCTGGCAAACGAGTAGCTCGATTGGAGAAGACAAAATTTGGACACTCCTCCGGTAATGGGAATATCGATGATCGTCTTACCATTCTTGAAGCCTACGCCAAAAGTCCGAATGCACCCAGCCAGCCTGCAGAGCGCACTATTGAGAGCCCTGAAATGCCCCAGGAAGAAGCACAAGAGTCCGGCTTTCAGCCTGAGGGCTCGGCACAATTACCGACTAGCGTAAATCAAGAAATGGGCAATCTCGTTCAACGGGTTGGTGCTATGGAAATCACCGTGTTCGGACATAAGAGCACCAAATTGCCTCTCTTAGAACGTATCCAACGCCTGGAAAAGGAAGTCGGTGTTAACACCCAGGAGCTTGCTCAGAAGGATCTGCCTACCCAGGTCGATAGTCTCTGGTCGCAAGTAGGGTCGAATAGCCAGATCTCAGGAAGCCGCAAATTTAAAACGCGCATGATGCCCAGCGATAGTTATGCCTCAGGAACCTTCTCTGAACCAGGCGATCAAATCGGCCAAAATTTCAATGACAGTCAAAATCAAGGCACTCACCAGTCTTGGTTGCACAAACTGGGAAGAGCAATTGGAGGGGTAGGTGGACTGGCGGCCGGGGCGCTCATGTCACCGAGCTTCTCTCCCTATTATGGCTATGGTGGATATAATCCTTACGGTCCATATGGTATGTACGGAAACTCGTACATGAATCCGTACCTTTCTCCATGGGGTGGTGGATTTGGCGGCTACGGTGGCTACTATCCAGGTCTTGGTACCTACGGAGGCTACTATCCAGGCCTTGGTACCTATGGTGGCTACTATCCGGGTCTTGGTACCTATGGTTGGGGTGGCAGTCCATTCGGGGGAAACTCCTTCATCCATTTTTGAAACTAAAGCAAATCTATTGCGAATGCCTGTAGATCTGGCGGGACAAGTCAAGAGCAATAGGCAAAGGTTCTTGGGATCTAAATTTGGTTGATCGTAACAATACCAATCTAGTACAGTTACGACCGATTACAATGCCAACGCCAACTCTTCTTAGAGTTAGCTGCGTGTGCCCTGAAGAAGGAGTCTGGAAATGTTGCTAGTCAGAAATCTGCTCGTATTCGCCATTCTGGCAACGTGCCTATCAACTGTTGCATTTGCCTATGATCTTGGTGATGATTCGACGGGCTCAAAAAATCAGACTCCCAAAGAAACTAAGCGCGGTGGCAAAGGAATATTCCGTCATCGCAAAATAGCGTCGGCGCCTGCGAAAGCTGAACCAAATTCAGCGACAACTCCTGCTGAAACTAACGAAAAGGTTAACGCTCCGCAGTAGATCTGTTGGTGTGGTGGCGATGTGGTATCAGTCGCTCGTAGATGCGAACTTAAACTATGAGCCTGTATCCTCAAGTGTGCGCTTATGCAGATTTATTTAATTGTATGCTTATTGGCACGGCGTATGAGTGTATATAGGCAGTCCACTGAAGTCGACATGACTAGGGCTTGACTTCTTTTCGACGCAAGCGTGCTCCTCGCTTCGCGGATTGAGGTCCGGTGCGCCTCGCTTGTGCACTAGGTCAAAGTACCAAGACTAGTGAGGGATCAGATTAATTGTTGCTTTCAGAACATCTATCTCCAAGTGGTAGTATTAGCGGCTACGTTCTATACAAGGGTAACTATGCTCCTCGCGCTTGCGGTATTTGTTGCCAGCTTCTACTGGCACGGGCTCGGTATTACAATCGGCTATCACCGGCTGCTCGCTCATCGTTCATTCAGATGTCCCAAATTGGTCGAGTACTTTTGGGTGTTTGGCGGCTACTTAGCCATGCAAGCTTCCCCGGCTTGGTGGGTGACGGTGCATCGCGCTCATCACAAGCACGCTGATAAAGAGCTGGATCCGCACTCGCCCAAGATAAGCCATTTTCACTCTTATATTGGTTGGCTCTTCCGGCAGAACTTTGATGTTATAAACCCTGAAGTTCTCGCTACCGATTTGCTCAAAGATCCCGTTTATCGTTTTCTTGAGCGAGGTGAAGACGCTTTGCAATGGACGAGCAATATTCTCTTCAGAGTGCTTTTGTTTTATTGCTTTGGTTGGAAGATTTGTCTTCTCAACTCGTTAGGCGCTTTCTGCGCTTTCCAGGTACCGCTTATGTTGAACCTCTTCTGCCATCTGCCTAATCTTGGCTATCGACGTTTCGCCACTCCCGATCAGTCAAAGAACGTAAAGTGGGTAGGTCTCCTTGCTGCAGGCGAAGGTTGGCACAACAATCATCACGCCTTTCCGGGTTCGGCGAGAATGGGCTTCACCAAGTCCGAAGTCGATTTTTCCTGGTTGGTCATAAGCGCCATGCGCAAACTCGGCTTAGTCAATCATGTCAACGATGCCCTGGGGGCGCCCAAAGAAGTGTTTAAGTGCAAGCAGATTGACTTTTACGCCGCAGCGGATCACTAGGAACGTGCGCGCGCTGATAAAGCTGATGCGCTGTCAGCTAGCACCACCGGCAGCGCTGACTGAGTATCCATTGTGTTCAACATTTCTTTGAACATATAATCACGTGTCAGAGGAACTGCATTTACGTCTTTGGCCAGCTGTATTTGGAAGACCATGGTACTCAGGTGCAGAAAATCCATCTCAGCACCCATCAAGTAGAATTCCCACATCCGACAGAAGCGCTCGTCATACATCTGCTTCACGGTTTCACGATGGCGTTCAAAATTGGCTCGCCAACGCCTGAGCGTATAAACATAATGCAGCCGCAGGATCTCGATGTCCGTGGTCCACAGACCTAATTTCTCAATGGTGGGAAGCACTTCCGACATTGCTGGAGCGTAGCCTCCCGGAAAGATGTATTTTTCCATCCAATTATCATTGGGCCCCGGGCCGTCCATGCGGCCGATCGAATGCAAAAGAGCTACGCCATCTTGTTTCAGCAATGCTTTTACCTGGGCGAAGAATTCCCGGTAATGCTGCAAACCGACTGCCTCGAACATAGCGATTGAGACAACGCGATCATATGATCCAGTTTCTTCTCGATAATCGCGCAGGTGGAAGCTAACTCGTTTAGACAGTCCTTCCTTTTGGGCGCGCTCGACGGCAATTTTGTACTGCTCTTCTGAGAGAGTGATGGCGGTTACCTCTACGCCAAAGTTCTTGGCAAGATATAGGGCCAGCCCCCCGAAGCCGCAGCCAATTTCAAGAACTTTGTGACCAGGCTTGAGCAGCAGCTTCGAAGCTATGACCCGCTTCTTATCAAACTGGGCCGTTTCAAGATCGTTTTCCGGATCGGTGAAATAACCGCATGAATATTGCATGTCGCTGTCCAGGAATAATTTGAAAAGATTGGGCGAGAGGTCATAGTGATGCGCCACATTCTTACGTGATGTTGCAATTGAGTTGCGCTGAATGAAGCGCGTGACCGGGGTGAAGGCCTCGCCTACGACTTCCCAGGGCATGGCAGGGGCATCGTGGTAGTTGATGGCAAAAAGCTCAAGCAAGTCATAGAGAGTACCCTGCTTCATGGTCAACCGTTCGTCCATGTACGCTTCGCCGAGGTTTAAAGTGAAGTCCTGGGCTAGCTTGAGGAGAAATCCTCTGTCATGGAATTGAACACTTACTTTTGGGCCGGGTTCGCAACCGATGATGTCCGTTACCCTGCCATCCGCATCAATTATTTGCAGGTGTCCCCGGCGAATCAGCCGCTTCAAGAAAAACTCTATGATTGCCATAAGAAATGCTCTATTGAAAAACGCAGTGAATTGATCAGGTTCTCAACAGTACAGGATTGGCCGCGAAATCACCTGGTTTTCAAAGTATTTTTCTTGGACTTAGCGAAGCTTAAGATCAGGCGCAGCTACATTCGAGAGAATGAACCGGCGAACTGGAGTTTAGATGAGTTAGATCTTAATGCGCTTCGGCTGACCGTCGACGACGGCCGCTCAGCAGGTAGATGGCCGATCTCACTTCGATTAGTGGATCGTCTGATGGATCGATACCGTCCACCCGCGGGATCGGATCAAAGATTATCTTGCGCATTTCAGGATCTGCAGCGTTGACCCGTTCTTTCAACGTGATTGTTCCGAATTCCACTTCTGTGCGAGTCTCCGGCCAAATTATTGTCGAGTCGGAGACATTGTCTTCCGTCGCGGCCAACTGCACGACGATGCGCAATTTGATTGGGCCTTTAGCAAGTCGCTCTGAGAGCTCATCCGCCAGAAAGTTTTCTGATTTGCTTTGCGCTTGCCCGGTGGTGAGATATTGATTGCCGCCCTCCGGGCGGATTCTAAACCGACCGTATCGGCTCAGTCCATCCTTGTTCGTGAATTTGAATGCAGTGACGGCAAAATAAGATTCGGTAGCGTAACTAACCGGAATCGGCTTTGGATCTTCAAGAAATTTCTTGGCCTTCGGATACTTGGCAAAGAATTTGTCTAGAGCCGTTGGCTTGGCCGCTTCCGGTCCACTTGCAGCAAGAGCCCGGGCCAATTCAAGAAACTCCTCACCGGTTTTTGTAGGAAATCCATCATGCGAGTGACCAATGATGTCGGTATGAACATGCTCTGCCAGATAAAAGCGAACCGCAAAGCCTCTCGGGCCAGCGCCATTGGGATCATTATCGCGAATGGTCGGTACGCCGGCGAAATTGGAGAAGCGAACAACTACCGGTGTTGATTCTCGGCTGGCATGCGGCGCCCGTGTTAAGCTTGCTGCTTGAGGTGACGGCGTGAAGATGCCGGAACACATAACACCCTTAGCGTGCACAGGTCTGAAACCCGGATGCAATCCGAATAATTGATCTAGAGAATCGAGTAAGTCTGTGATCAGTGTATTGCTCGGCATGGATTGCGTCTTTTGATCGACCGTCATTGGAATTTCCCCCTGAGCAGTTCAGCCTGTTTATCAGGCTCAGGATAACGGCTAATTGCGGAAGTTGCCTTAAATTCAAAGACCACCGAACAGAGCAATTCTCGGGTTCTTGAAATCCCTCGAAGTAAATTTGACGCCGATGCGAGAGGAACCAACCCTGAGGGACATCCGTCTCAACTCAGGCGTATCACTGGTTCAATAGATTTTCAGCTCAACAATGGAGGAGCTCAGATGAAAAAGGGATTGCTCTTTGCTCTATTAGCTTGGTGCCTAGCTGGTTCATCGGCTAATGCTAAGGAAGTAGTTTGGTTTGACACATACGACGTTAATCATGATGGATTGTGGAGCTTCGATGAGTTTGCTGCAGCCAATCAACATTACCTTCTCACCCATCCGAAGGAAGTGAAGATCACAACGAAGGAACTGCATCGTCAATTTGACGACTGGGATGCGGATCATGCTGGTGTTGTGAAGATGGAACAGGTCAGGACATACCACACCTGGGAATGATTCTGATCATGCGAGGAGTTAGACATGCCATACGCTTCGATTGAGGATTTGCCGGATCCGGTCAAACATAGCTTGCCAAGGCACGCTCAGGAAATATTCAAAGAGGCCTTCAACAACGCCTTTCATGAATACCGTGACGGAGACGAAAGCCGCGCCTTCAGGGTAGCCTGGGGCGCAGTCAAGAAGCAGTATCGCAAAGTCGGTGATAAATGGGTGTCCATGCGTAAAACGCACTGAAGGCACTCAGCGAGGTTGGCGCATCTTTGGACACATTGATCCAAAGATGCGCTTTCGCGTGGAAGCCAGACTGCCATGCTGGACGATCTCGGCTAGCGTATAATACGCAACTCTATGCACCAGACAAACCCGTGGAAAACTAAGAACAAACACACCGTCTATGACAATCCGTGGATATCCGTCCGCGAAGATCAAGTCATACAACCCAATGGTAGTCCGGGAATTTATGGTGTCGTTCATTTCAAGAATAAAGCGATCGGCATACTGCCGATCGATCACGATGGCTACATCTACCTTGTTGGCCAGTTTCGTTACCCCTTAGACGAGTATTCATGGGAGATTCCCGAAGGCGGCTGTCCGGATGGCGAAGATCCAATAGTAGCGGCTAAGAGAGAATTGTTGGAAGAAACCGGTCTAAGCGCCGGTCAATGGAAAGAGCTGGGTCGAGCTCATCTTTCTAATTCGGTCAGTGATGAAGAGGCGATCTTTTTTTTGGCCACGGATCTTGTTCAGGGTGAGGCCGAGCCTGAAGAAACCGAGGAATTAGCTCATAAACGCTTGCCCTTTGCCGAGGCGCTCGATATGGTAATGCGCGGCGAAATTACTGACTCGGTAACCGTCATCGCCATCCTGTATTATGCTCATCTGACCAGGAGTTGATCTGGTAGAGGCAAGCGGACTCTGCCATGTATCCCTACTTGCGGCCGGATTCTAAGCCGACTTTGAATAAAGTCGATGGTCTTTTAGCTGTTGGATCGCATCGGACAATGAGACTTGGCCTCGCCTGATTTGTGATTGCAATTTCAAAGCAAGGAGTAGAACCGTGGGTGCAACCAGTCCGGTTCTCAACAAAACCTGTCCTAAAGGGACGTGCTGGCTGGTTGCTTGCCTGACGCAGCCCAAGGTAATATCCTCGCCCAGCCACAAAGAGGCAACAAGAAGCTCTCCCAGCCTGGCAGTCTCTCCTGTTTCGACCTCAAACTTTTCTTCAGTGAGCATCGATTCGAAATAGAGAATGTCGAGCGTCTTACTCGCTACGTTGGCAATATAAGGATTTTCGTCTTCTGTCAGTCGGCCAATTAGATCCTGAGGTGTCTTCAGATTTTCCGCCAGACTGAATCTCACGTCAGGGTGCTCATCGCGAAACAGCTGCTCGGCGATCTTTCTTGAAAGCATCGCGTTTTCTGCCACAGCAGAACGGACGAGGGGATCGGCGTCTAGGGCTAGTTTTTCGAGGATCTCTAAAGGAGTGTTTGGGTTCGCCGCCAAGCGTTCCCGAATAACCGTTAAACCAAGGATTGAAAGGTCTCTAACCACTTCGATTGGGGTATCTGCGCTACCCGCAATCATGTAGTCATTGAGCTTTACCATCAAGTTCCACCCCCCGGGCAGCGCAAAAGCATACCCCCCCAGTTACTACCCTATCATGCAGAGATTGGGGCGACTATCCCTCGTGGACTATCCCTCGCCGCTCCCAGTCATATTATTGGAGATCTCTAACCTTGGCTAAGAGTGGGTGGAATAAGAGCGGC
>PSRH01000010.1 GCA_003175915.1 Candidatus Melainabacteria bacterium
ATTTGCATGAGCTTGCTGAAATATTCTGGATTTTCAGCTAAGAAAATGGTTTACAACTCCTTTGCCGTAAATGAAGCCAAGTGCATTTAGCATACCCAATAAACCAGAGGTTGTATCTCAGAATAACATTCTGAACTGTAGAGTAATAGAGCGGTTCAATCTACAGTTGGCAGGAGCGCTCGTTGGACCTTCAATAGTATCTTGTTTAGACAAGACTTAGCATGATAGGCTGGTTCGACATCGAAGACCGTGATGGAAACGAGATGCGATGGTACCATTCTGACTAGTGATACTCATGTGATGGGTGAGCGACAACAACCATGAAGAAGACGAAAAGCGACTCGAAGAACGAAAAGCGAGGGAGCTCTCCCTCTCAGCTGATAGACGCGAGAATCAAGGAGCTGAGTGATTGGCGGGGTGAGATGCTCGCTCGAGTCCGAACGCTCATCAAGCAGGCTGACCCCGAAGTCATCGAGGAGTGGAAGTGGAGAGGAGTTCCGGTGTGGTACCACGACGGAATGATCTGCACAGGCGAGACTTACAAGAACATTGTGAAGATGACCTTTGCTAAAGGTGCCGCTTTGAAGGATCCTTCGGGGCTCTTCAACTCAAGTCTTGACGGGAACACAAGACGTGCCATCGACATCCACGAGGGCGAGAAAATCGACGAGAAGGCCCTGATGGCTCTCGTTCGCGCTGCTGTAACCCTAAACAGGTCCAAAGCCTGAACCTATTGCACGGTAATTGCAGCGATCTATCAAAATATCGAACCTATCCGACTGGCGATGATATTCGGTCCAGCGGAAAGAAATCATTACTTTGATTCAAGGCTCCGCAATATCAAAAAAGCTTTTTGACAAGTCTTTGATATTTTCGCCTCAGGGCAGATTTTGACCTGATAAATATCAATTCGATCAACTAATCGTTGTTTTGATTCGATCCAATATTGATGTGTTTTTGACGAACACTGCATACGATCGATTGTGGAGCTAAGTGATACCACAGGAGTGTTATTTATGTTAGAAAATCGGCCGCAAGACATTGAACATCTAAGAGGAGCTCTAGAAAAACAGACAGTACGCTTCAACTTGGCTCAAAGCTTACCGATTAGCTATGACAGGCCTGTTAGAGACAGAAATGCTGCGGACACGCCGATGAGAAAACACGGCTTTACCGGTGCCGATCTATTGCTGGCTCTTAATAATGGCTCGGATGATCCAGGACAGCCGGAGGAAACGACAAACGACTTCAATCGGATCAGGCGTGATGCGCGGCGCAGGATAACAGAAGTAACACCTGACTGGTCCCATCACCGGGATCGCAAACTCAAGATTGATTATAATACCAACGATAATCCGAATGAGGTTACCTTTGCGGATCAAGGCGTGTTGCGCAGAAGGAACGGTAAGTGGGAACTCCTTGATAAGAATGGCGATAAAACCGATACTATCCCCGGTTTTCCAAAGATTGACGCCGGCAAAATTGTCGATGTCGAGATGGACCAGAAAACCGCTGCACTCACTTTGAAGTTTAGTGATGACAGCACGATGACTAAGTATGCCGATGGTTCCGTGATCGCCCGCAATAGTGATGGCAAACCAACCAGAATTCTATCAGCCAGGGATTTCTTCTCAAACAGCGGTAGAGAAATTAGTGTCGAGTATGCCAATGGTAAGGAGCAACAGGTGGCCATTGGCGATGCAGGTGGTACATTACTCTTCCAAAAGCAGGCTGATGGCTCGTGGTTGGGTGGCCAGATAAACCCCAAAACTAAAGAAGTAACGCACTTTCCTTCAGTCCGGGATGTGACAGTCGATCGTGAACAAGGAACCGTATACGTTGATCTAGGGGCGGGTTATAGCATTAAAGCTGAGTCACCACAGGGAAAGAAAGTTGAAGGTCAGGTTAAGCGCATGGTCTTTGCCAAGGATGGAACTAAACGACTCGAGCTGCAAGATGGCACGATTGTTACCATCAACGCCGAAGGCGGTGTGACGAACGTGCGCACCAGGTGAAAGGTGACGCTATTTCTTTGACTCCTCTTTCTTAATTGTCCAGTGAATAGCCAGACCTGGAACGAACAGCACAAAAATCGCGTAGAACTTAGCAACACTGAGGAAGTCGATCACTATAGTGTTCACTCTCTCAGGAGGAATGTGATACCAACTGGAGGTCAATCCTGTCCATGTTTCTGAAAGAGGTATCCAGATAAGCGCCGACAGGATAAGAAAGGCATAGCAAAGCGCTGCCGATCTGAGCAATATACTACGAACTAAACGAAGCGATTCCAATGTCATTGTTCTGTACCTCACAAATACCACCGCTGACTCTAATTGTAGCTGGCTTAAAGATTTCATCCGTCAAAATTTACGCCTTCAGACAGACCTGCCCAAGCACATCAATGACTGGGCTAGAACTTTCTCTCAAAAGGCGTCCTTCGGCAGTCGCTATAGCTTGTACGTCCTAAGGTAGTCGTTCTTCTTATCGTATCTGTTGTACAGTTCGAGATGGCTTGGCAACGCATCTCTGACTTGGAAATGAGAGTTTCTCGCCAATAGCTTATTGTTCAATTTCTCGACTGCCTCTGAACCTTTGTTTAGCCTGAAGAGCCAAAATAGAGCATCATTCTTTGGAAACTCTCCTTCGTGCAAAGAGGGAAGCACGGTCTCTAATAGCCGTTCATTAGTGTAGTATCGCGAGATTTCAAACCCGAGTACGACTACCGCAAATGCAATGGAAAATATGAGAACAAACCCTTCAGCAGCCAACAGCGGCGATTCAACAAAATTGTGTGGGGCGCCATGAGCAAGAAGTATTCCTTGCAATGCGGGTCCAATCCGCAAACCACAAAACACTCCAAAAATTGAACCCAAAGTATTGAAAACCGGTCCACCAAACATCGGTATCTCCGACCGCGGACTTTGATAACTGTTCATAGCTTCCAAGGCTGGGGAAAGAAAGAATGTCAGGAACAGATTGAATAGAATCAGAAAAGGTATTGCTAGGGTTAGCAACCAGAAAGCAACAATGATGTTGATGAAACATAGCGCACCCAAAAGAAATCCGATAGGAATCATTTCCAAGGCAAGTAGAACAGCCTGACCGCAAAAAATGCCTGCCATCTTAATGAAGCATTTGGGCGCAGTAATAAGCATCGGCTTTGAATAGGGTAATGCTACGCGGATATCAAAATCAGTTTACCCCATCGATTGCCCGCCGCCAGTGAGAACCTGACAGTTCATTAGATGTCAGAGATGGTCCTGGAGCGTAGCTAGCAGGGCATTTTCCACCTTTTCTTACTCGGTTCATTTGAAGGGTATTGATCCATAAATTTTCCACAATTGCTCCATCCGCCTTCCACAGGAAATCCTTAGACTGGGGTCATTACTAGCACTTCAAGTCGGAGGTAACGCTCATGGTTGCTCCAAACTTCTCAAATTACCCTGGGCCAACCGGAAAGAAACTGTCGGGCGACGCTATCAGCGTCACGTTCGCTCTCCCATGCGAAAAGGAAAAGGCCGAAAGAATCTGTCGTCTATTCCTGGACGCTGCTGCTTTCAAATACATAGAGTTCGGAACTAAGCATTTCGTGTGGATGCATCGCAAAACCCAGACCAGCCAGCGAATTGTCGAACTTTCCTTTCAGGTGAAGGCAATTAAGCAAACAGGGGTGACGATACGTTCAACCGCCAGCTCGAAATTCGATAACCTTAACTGCAAGCTTGACCTCTACTATTTGCGCACCAGCGTACTAGCTTTTGCTGCAGCGTTTGAACCAACTCAGACTGATCCTGTTAGCAAAGCTGAAAATCCATATACACACCCCCTCATGCTGCTCCGGCTGTCCCACCATGCAGATAAAGAGGTGCGTCTGGCTGTAGCCGACAATCCATCTTCCCCGCGGTTGGCCCTAATGAGACTGTCCCGCGATCGTGATCCTGACATAAGATACGCCATGGCAGAAAACCATAACATCTGGCCGCCGATACTCAGACATTTAACAATGGATGAAAACCCCTACGTGCAATCGCGCGCCGAGCGAACATTCGAACGAATCGTTGCTCTAGGGGGCGCTGAAACGGCTTATCATTAGGTCGTCTCTTTTGGTGGAACGAGCTTGTAGCCGACACCATGAACGGTGCTAATCAGCGATGACTCATCTACCTTTTCCAACTTCTTTCTGAGGTTCTTGATATGAGTTCTGACAATCTCGGGCGAGCTTACCTCATCGGCTGTCCAGACACGGCTCATAACGGCTTCGCAACTAAAGACAACATGTGGATGGCGCATGAGGAATTCGAGAATGGCAAATTCTTTGGGGAGCAATTTCAAGTCTTCTTCGTTATGTGTCACTCGAAACGTGCGAGGATCAAGCGACAATTTGCCTACCTTCAGTACGTCACTTGTGATCTTTGAGGACGCACGCCGAAGTAGCGCCCGAATTCTGGCAGACAGTTCGCGCACTTCAAATGGTTTGACCAGATAATCATCGAAGCCCGCTCCCAGGCCTTCTTCCTTTTCCGTAAGCTTGCTTTTGCCAGTAAGCATAAGCATCAAAGCGCTACCACCTTGCGACCGATATTCACGGCAAATGTCCAATCCCGTCATATCAGGCAAATTCCAATCCACGATCGCGACATCGTAGTCGTAGGCGCGCAACCTGGACAACCCTTCCCTGCCATTGTCCGTTTCTTCTACAGTGTAGTGCTCCAACCGGAGCTGGTCGCTCACAGTTTTTCGCACCGCCTGGTCATCTTCAATAACGAGGATTTTAGCCATGAGTGTTACAAGAATGCCTGAGAGGCGTCTGTCCCGGTTAAACTTACCCCAAACTTCTATAGCTGAAACCGGCAGGGCAATTTGTGGCTATATTGAACCACTGTTACGGCACATCTCTCAATGAGGTATAAAGTTGTCATGCTGCTTCTTTGTGCTTCTTGATATGACGGACCAACAGATAGATACAAGCCTGCTGCGATGGTTTCGCATTACCGACGGAATTACGGCCGCGGTTGTAATGATTTTGGCCGCGACGATCGTGGCGGGCAGAGTGTTGGACATCGAAGCTCTCAAAATCGCCACCGGCGGTGCAGGACTTGGCATGCTTTTCTGCGCTCTGTCATTGCTTTTGTTCCTGGCCGACCCATACCGGCGCCTCCTCTCTAAAGTTGCCTATGCCTTCGCTTTTGCTGCAGTACTGCTTTCCGGGGTGAATCTTGCTCGTTACTTCATGGATTTGGAGTTGGTCAACACTTTTTCACGGCTTGATGTTGGTGGATTTCAGCTTGCTTTATTGGTGACCATGTCTCCAAGCGATGCAATCATGATCACGCTCATTGGCTTGTCACTTTTGCTCAGGGACGTTTCGTTCAAGGGCTTTCGCCCGTCTGAATTGATTTCGTTCATCGCTACCCTCGCCTGCTTAATGACTATGCTCGGCGTAATCCTCGAAATTGACACATTCTGTATGTTTTATGCTTGCGCAAAAATCTCACCTGTTGTTGGCGTTGCCTTCGGGATGCTCGGCTTGGCGACGCTTTGTGCCCGGCCATCAGAGGGTTTCGTTTCCTTGTTGCTTAGCCAGAATGCTGGCGGGGCGTCGGCCAGGCGTCTTATCCCGTCAGCTTTGATCATTCCGCTGGCGGTGAGCTCGGTCCGCATGTATGTCTTCCGATTGGGGCTTCCAGAAGAGTTCGGGATGACATTCATGGTTGCTGCCATGATGCTTTCCTTCGCGCTTCTGTTGTGTTGGAATTCATGGTCAATTGAAAACTTAGATACAGCCAGACAGAGGGCAATGCTCAAAGCCACGCAAAGCGAAAGACGGACTCGCATGGTGATTCAACAGGCTATCGACGCTTTTATAGCTGTTGATGCGGACGGCACCATCAAAGATTGGAACCAGCGAGCCACCGACACCTTCGGATTCTTGCGCGAGGAAGCGCTCGGTAAGTCCCTCTTTGAGCTCATTGTGCCGGAAAAACTTACCGAAGGTGCGATAGAGGCTATTAAGGAGTTCCTCAGCCGTTCAAAGAGTACGGCCCCCAGCAGACCTCTTGAATCCTACGCCAAGAGAAAAGATGGCGTGGAGTTTCCCGTGGAACTTTCCCTGTTTCCAGTGGACACCGAATCCGAACGACTGATGTGTGCGTTTGTCCGCGACATAACCGAGCGTAAGATGATTGAGCAGCGTTTCAAGGAATTCTATTCAACCGCTTCTCACGAGCTAAGATCGCCGCTCACATCAATACGTGGCAGCCTTAGTTTGATCAAAGATCTCTGGAAGAACGTCCCGCAGACCGCGCAAGAGATGCTCAATTCCGCCGATAATAGCCTGGATCGATTAGTAAGATTGGTCAACGACATGCTCGATGTTAAACGAATCCAGGAGGCTCAGCTTAACCTGGAGCTTGTTCCGCTCGATCCAGTTTGGGTGGTAACTACGGCGGTCGATGGATTGAGAGCAATGGCAGCTAAAGCAGAAGTCGAGCTGGAGGTAATGTTTGATTCTGTCGCTATCTTCACTGGCGACGTCGATCGAGTAGTACAGGTTCTCACTAACCTTGTTTCTAACGCCATCAAATTTACGCCACCCGGAAAGATGATTGTTGTCCGCGTTACAAATTCGGTCGATGCAAAACGCCTGCGCTTTCTTGTGGAGGATCAGGGTCCCGGAATCTCTCCCGAGCAGTTACCAAAGTTATTCAATAAATTTGCCCAGCTGGCTGACGGACAATCCAAATTGGGGACGGGTTTGGGGCTATTCATCTCAAAGGCAATCGTGGAGGAGCATGGCGGAGTGATTGGTGTAGAGAGTAGCGTCGGTAAAGGAACGACCTTTTGGTTCGAATTGCCGCTTACGCCTCCGCAACCGATTCGGACAGAGCTTAAGTCTGAGGCTTTACAGCACTTGGACATCGAGGCATAGACCCGGTCAATAGCTATACTTGCTTGTCTCATTGTCTTACCTTATATCCGCCAGTGGCGGTCATCGTCCATTGAATGGAATAGGGGGCTTCGGCGATCCAGGCGGCGCTTGCCGAGATTTCATCGCTGACTATGGCAACGAACCTGGCTAACTGTTCAGTCAATCTGTGAGTACGGCTCTCAGCTGATCTCATTCTGGCGATACGTCCAATTACTTTTCTCGGGATTAACATTTGCGGCTCCTCCATGAAGCTATGACACCAAGATAGCTACGTCCTCTGGAGAAGACTTGGAGAGTATATGGAAAATTTGTGGAATCCCGAAAGAGCGGCAGGGCCGGGGCTAGAAGGTTCGCGTGTAGCGAACTAGCAGGGCTACGGGAGCAACCAGACCCATATTTCTTGTCGGAGAAAAGTTAGCAGTGGGCCTTCCATTGACAATTGTGGGCAAACCGGGAACGAGGTTCGGAGTAGGAATGATAGTACGGGCAAAGATGATCGGAACCTCCACGGTCCAGAGACTGTGCTTGTAGGCATAGGAAAAACCGGGACCAACCGCAAGCGCGTATCCGGGTTGGCGAAAGCCATTGCTACGGCCAATCAGATCATGTTCTGATATGCCTTCTCCGCGTCCAGTGAGGTTCACCCTCAACCCGCGCAAACGCTCGTTTTCAATTGTATTGGGTAGCGGCATAGAAACACCGACCGTGGCAGTCCATGTGTCTGGAACGGAGTTGACCAGCCTGTTCTGCAATTGAGCCGGAATCGGTACTTGCGACAGCGCCACCACCGACGGTGCGCCATTCGTATCGCGCGGATTGACCAGGTATAGCCCATCTGCGAAGAAAGTTGTACCGCGGAACCTATCCGGATGGGCAAGAATTTTGTAGGCATTAAAACCAACAAGAAGCCCGGTGCCACCATCGCCGG
Source organism: Candidatus Melainabacteria bacterium (assembly GCA_003175915.1). Classification (GTDB taxonomy): domain Bacteria; phylum Cyanobacteriota; class Vampirovibrionia; order Obscuribacterales; family Obscuribacteraceae; genus PSRH01. The sequence continues at coordinate 7,857 of PSRH01000010.1, forward strand.
GCATGATAGCCGGCGGAAAGACTGTCCGGTTACTGGAGATCGTACCCTGAAGATTTGGATATGTATCCTTAGTGAACCAGTTTCCGGTAGGAACCTTTATGCCAATTCCGAGTGCAAAGTTGTGCAATGGATGCTGCTTCCGCTTCAGTAGCCAGGTATTGGCATAGAGGCTTAAATCACCAAGCCCGTTGGCATTGAGATTTGCCCGGCGCCCAAGCGGTGACCCCAAAATTGGAAACAACTGCGACCACTGGTTAAAAACAATGGGTAGTGAAGCCTCTAGACTAAAGCGCGGCGAAAATATGTATCTTGCCGATACATCCATAATCGAGAGGCGCTCTTTCGGTTGCCATAAATTGTTGAAGTTTCTGTTGACGCGCGAGTGAAAATATCCGGTGGTCGACCGCGCCGCCCGCCAGCCGACAGACATTTGAAACTTACTCGTTAATCCAGCCGTGCCCAAACCTGGGACGGTGCCACGTGCGCTTGCTCAGCCACTTTGAGCGTAAACGGCGGACTTCAAGAACAAAATAGTGGCAAAACTAAGAAATAGTGCTCGATATCCAGTCTGAATGACTGGACTCATTTACCTGGTCTCCCAAACGTCGACATTGGGGGTACCAAACCGCTATGCACCTATGATACTAACGTTCCAATACATTCAAGCCAGATCGACCGTATGATAAATCATTGACAAGGACCGTTCTCAACTTCGATTCCGACGAGTGATAATATGTTAAGCTTGAAGTGGGTGTCGGGAGTAGTGTTGCGATATTCTGACGCGATTACCAAAATTCTGGCGATTACCACTGCGCTTTTGTTAGCGCCTTTCCTGTCGACGGCAGTTTTGGCAGAAGATTCCGCTGCCTCAAATGAGGACAAGGCGGGAGCGATGGTCGTTTTTATAAACGCACGCACCTGCCCGATATGTGCGAGGTTGAGGCCCATACTGGATGACTTGGAAATTGAGTACAAAAAAAAGGTGCGTTTTGTCCGGCTAGACGTGACGGATACTAAGGACAGGCAAGATTCGCAGAAAGTGGCAAAGTCCTTGCAGCTGGGTTCTTTCTTCGCATTTTACGAGGATACCTATCCCTGCGTCGGAATTTTCGACGAAAAGGGGAAATGCCTGAAGGAAATTTACGGCATGAATGACAAAGAGAAGTACGTCGTCGCGATTAATAAAGCTTTGCGGGATCGCTAGCTTTCATTGCGCCTGACCTGAATACTCATCCTTGCCAACCGGGTGGTGGCGAACAACCATCGGCCGGGAAAGGGTCTGGTGTAGGCGCACCAATCACACCACCATAGGGCAGGATGCCTGCCCTTACTAGCTTCTCATGGCTTGCATATTCAAGGTTGAAGGAAGCAACCAATGCGCCTCGATTGAAGTATGTTTCACTCGTATTGAAATTCGTGCGTGAACCGAATACGGTGCCCATGTCGTGATCAAGGTGCGAGGACCACGGGTAGGGAGGCGCTATTACTTGTGCCTCACCTCGGCGAGATAGGAATTCACCCATCGAAGCCTTCGGAAGGCCTCCCCCACCAGAATTTGGTGCGTACGTACCGCTTTCGTCCTGTCTGTATGAATAAGGAGAATAATACCCGTAGGGATACCAGTACGGATACGGCGGTCGATAAACATGATAATCGGCGTCTGCATACAGCTTTACACCAATGACGCCGACGTTGCGCGGTTGCCCGATCAAATTGGCGTAACTTGCTGATTTATCACCGAAGTGAAAATGGGCGACATTGTCTCGGTCCAAACGAAAGCCTGGAATTGTCACCGAACCATTTTCGATTACGTAGCCCCTATCGCGAGAGGATGCAGGTCGCCCGTTCAGAACTGACAATCCATCGACAGAACAAATGGCAAGATACCGCGCATAGCTGGGGCAACTTATTCTCAGTTCGAAATCCCTGTTCCAGGGAGCTTCGACATAGGTTTTGCCGCCGTGGCTAATCTGGGGAAGGGGAACGCCGTCCACCAGGACATCGAGGCTACAGCCAGCCCGATAAGGGGGCATAGCAATGCAGCAATTAGCTTCAGTCGCTCGCGCAGCCGACATGTCTTCTAGAAACATCGAGTTGCTGAAAAATAAGCTGGCAATTAGGCCAACGATGGGCAAGATTCTCATATGTTACTCCAGGAAATTACTTACAGCGACGAAACTGTCCTGCTTACACAATAGCGCTGTCGATTCCAGAGTCAACTAGGGAAAAGCCTGATCATCACTTGCTCAAGTGGTTCATCGGCATTCCGGTCGTTAAAGAACCTCGTCTGAGCGTTTGTCGTAAAAGAAGAGCTTTGGGATGGCCGAATCATCGAGAAATGGCTTGGGTTGCTGACCACTCTTTTTATCCTTGCCATTGACGAATTCATCCTTAATCTCCATGGGCGCCTTGTCGATAATACTGGCATCGTCGTGGCGCTTGAGAAGTGGTTGATCTTCGGCAAATGTATCGTCAATGCCCTCAGCTGGATTGAGCTTGGCACCGACCCTGTGCCTAGGCGGCCGCTCCTTGGGATTCCATGGTTGATTAAGATCAAGAACCGGCCATAGAACTGACGGTAGCTCTGACCATTTGCCCCCGGGTCGCACGGGCAGACTACCCAAGATAATTTCATCACCGAATTTCGGTGCTGGCTCTTGGTCCTTTCGGACGGATTTCTTATGTAGTTCCTCGAACATAAGCCTCTCCTTGATTTTTGCTAGGTCTGGCACTCGAGTTTAGTTTTACAGTGTTGCATGCGCGCCACGATTGATATCGTCAATCTTAAAGAGCGGTCAATAGCCGTATTCTAATTGTCAGTAACTTACAGTAGTTACATTAAAAACCAGCGCGACGAAAAAAACCTCCATGGACATCAAAGAACATCAATTTCTTCGGCTAATTGCGGCTTGCCTTGCGGCAGGCACGATTGGTGTACAAACGACTATGGCAGCCAATGCGGACCGGACGGCGACTGGCGAATCATCCGTATCAAGCGCGTCTCCGCCGAACGCGACACTTAGCACACCGGGAAGTCCATACAAACCGCCACTAGAAGGCAGGGTGGAGGAACAGCAGGAGGAATCTTTACCGGCAATCGAAGATAAATTCAGATCGGGCACCACGTTTGACGAAGCCAAACTCACTGCGCTAACTCCGGACAACATATGGATTCAAACGCCTGAATGGTTCGGGGGCAAGTGGCATTCGGAAACAGAGTCGATCAGCTACATGTACGACTACAAAACTGGTATGGCGTCGCCTGCAGAGCACATTATGAAAGCAGTTGCAAACACCACTTACGGAATGCAGCGATCTAAAGACGGCCAACTTTGGACCTTCGTCAAACTCCCCAGAATCGCTAAAACGGAAACCGAGTTCGGCTATGCATACCTCTACGCGTTAAGAGAGGACCTGTTGAAGTACACCGATACCAAACTGGTCATCAAATTCTTCTACTACGAGATAAGAACTGACAGCAACAATACGATTCTGGGTGTAGAGCGGGTGAGCTCAATCAACACCTACACGCAACTCGATGAAGGACTGGTAAGGCTAAAAGCATCGATGAAATCGTTCGATGAAGAAGGCCAGCCGAAGCTTTTGCAGTTTAGCGAAAAGGTGCTAAAGCAGACGGCACCGTATGAGGAAGTGGATGAGTATTCCGGCCTCAACTTGAAGCAGCTATTTGTCGAGTTCTTAAAGAAATCAGGAAAAGAAGATCAGATTCCCACCTAAGACTCCCGTCCTGTCCTATTTGGCCCAATTACCGCAAGTGCTAGCACGCAGAGGTGCAAATTTTAGACCATAGTTGGGAACGGTTCGCAGCGCTAAAAGCCTCCTCAGCACGGCATTTTAGCGATTGAAAGATTGATCGTTTTACCGAAAGCCGATGTGATGCGGTTAATTTTGGGGGCATAGATCCAGTGCAGCGCAGCTGCTTTTGGCGGGATTGGACCGAAACTTACTAGGGGGTACTTCATATGTTCAGAGTCACATCTGTGGCTTTTGCATGCGCACTTGCAGCAGCCTTATGTACATTGGCGCCTGCTTTGGGTAGATCTGGTTTTATCGGCACTCCATCCAAATCATTCTTTGGCCATCCGAAAACATTTGCCAGGCCCGGCAAATTCTTCTTCGGACATAAGGGCTTCCCATTCCCTCCTCCATCATCAGCGCCAGGCACACCACCGCCGCCACCTGCAATGACAAATGTGCGCACGTTTGGAGCTAAGGGTGATGGCATCACTGATGATACCGCAGCAATCCAAAGTGCTGCACAGGATGCCTTTACCAATAACCGAACTTTGTATTTTCCCACAGGGACTTATGTACATACAGATACAGTAACCTTTACAAGCATAGCCGTGACGGGTGATGGCAGTGCAAGTGTGTTAAAAGCTACGGATCAATTGAATTCCGCCGTTGTCTTAACTGGGCTGACACCATCGCTACAAAACATGACGATTTCAACTGCCGCTCTCACTCCAGGAAACTTCGCTTCGTTAGCTACTGCTGCGACATTGCTCGTTCAAAATTGTGCTCAATTCAAAGTTTCGAATTGTACGTTTCTTGAAGGTGGCGGACGGGCCGGAATATATGTGACGAGTACGATTGGTGGAAATATATCAGCTTGCGCCTTTGACGGAGCGGGCCTGCCTCATGATACTGGTGTCTTTTTGTTTGGAGCCGGTTACATAAACTTGATCCAAAATTTGTTTCAGAATGAAGATATTGGCATTGCCCTTCACCCTGTCGCACCGGGAAAGCCCTGCGTAAGAATTTTTATTGCCAGTAACACCATTGGAAATGTTAGCTATCCCGTACGCTCATTCGGAATCTACGACGAAAAATCTGATTTTATCTCTGTGCAGGGAAATGTAATTCAGATGGCGAATTCTGACGATAATACGGAGGCGATCCAGGCGCTCAATGAAACCAATATGTCTATCCTGTCGAACAACATATGGGGAGGTTCCATTGGCATCGCGACTCAGCTCAACGTCGGCCCAAGTGTGATCTCTCAAAATACAATTTCTAATTCCGGACTGCTGGGCGTACAGGTGGTAACGATTAATACGAATGCTGGACTGACGATAAGCAACAACACTTTTGGCGAGTGTGGACTGAAACCTCCTATAGGTGCTGTGGACTCTGTATTCAGTGTGTTTGGTTTA
>PSRH01000273.1 GCA_003175915.1 Candidatus Melainabacteria bacterium
AGGATTTTCAAGTTACTCACCTCAGCTCCTATTGCCACCTTTAATATTAACCCCCGTTCAATATGGCACGTTCCCCTCAATTTGTCTAACGGTTTTGATTCGTTACATAGAAACCCGACAAGCCCTAATGGCAGGGGTTTCGAAACAAATTGCCAGGTCCTTTTGGACCGCGAAGCAGCCCACCTTCACAAGGACCATTAACCCTGTCTGGTGATTGTAACCTGGCTTGGCTCTGGTGGACACAGTTTGCCACAGCTGTTCACCAATTTAAATATCCTCTCGACATGCTTCCACAGCGACGCACTATATCTATTGACTTGCCGTTCTACTGGCTTCATGACTGTCTGGCGAAAGCGCCTCCAATAGGGCATCTTGGCAAACACGCTTATTGTCAGTGGATGCTCTTGAATATCAAAAGAAAAGGCGATCTCACTAATTTACCGCCAAGATTAAGCATTTCAGATATTCGGATTCGGGCGCGTTGACGAGCACTGGATGGTCACGCGGTTGACCTCGTTGGCAAATCAGCTTGAGCTCTCTCTTTGCGTCCAGTCCAGCCATCTGGATCACACTGCGAAATTCGTCTAGCCGCAGATGGTGAGAGCAGGAACATGTAACAAGCACACCGCCTGGGCGCAACAGCTTGAGAGCAACGCGGTTGATCTCGTTATAGCCGCGCACGGCCGCTTCCAAGTTGGCGCGGCTCTTAGCGAAAGCAGGTGGATCGAGAATAACCATATCGGTGCGATAGTCCTGGCGGGCTAGCTCTCGCAAATAGTCAAAGACGTTGGCAGTTTCAATTTTGTGCGGCTGAGTAAAACCGTTGCGCTGCCATTGTCGTTCGTTCAAGGCGTTGAAATCAGCACTTGCCTCTACTTCAATGACGCTCTTAGCGCCGGCACGCGCCGCCCTCAATCCGAACAAGCCCGTGTAAGAAAAACAATTGAGCACTTCTCTTCCCACTGCCTCACCCGCGGCAGCCGCCTGATTTTCTCGCTGATCTAGGAACAGACCTGTTTTGGCACCGGCTCTGACATCGACAAACACGGTAACGCCATCGTCTAAAAATTCCAATTGTTCTGGCGGCTCCTTACCCCAGACCACGCCGACTTGTTCTTCCAGTCCTTCAAGCCCGCGTACCGAGCTGTCCGAGCGCTCGTAGATCCCTTCAATGCCCGGCACCTCTGCCGCGATTGCTGAAATCAACTCCTTTCGCCAGGGCTCAAGACCAAGAGCAAGCATCTGAATTACTACATATTTTCCGTAAACATCGGCGGTCAGGCCTGGCATGCCATCGGCTTCGCCATGGATCAACCTGTAGAAAACCGGCAGCCGACCATCTGCTCTATAACGGTCAAGACGGTACTGATAAGCCTTACTCACCAGCTTCCGCCAAAACTCGGCATCAATGGTTTCCCCCGTTGTGCGACTCAAATAGCGGAAAGCGATGCGACTGTTCATGTTCAAAAAGCCTATACCGACGGCACGTCCCTTCGCGTTCAGGGCACAGACCAAACCACCGTTGACAAAATCTTCAGATGGCCCACTGACAATTTCGTTGTCGAAAACCCAGGGGTGTTGATAGCGCTCTGGGCGCTGCGGTTTCAACTTTATGGTCGGCAGATTCGTGGGCAATTCCGGGCGCTCCACTGGCGCGCCCCTGCGATGTTCCGATTCTATGCGGCGTTTAGCAGCCATCTTTACAGGCGATCATCCTACGTGCACCTTTGGTCTCTTGTTCGGATTGGGTTCCGCTTCCCGCAGGATTTCCCTCGTCACCGGTGCCGTCTCCCCTTCGCCTAAAAACAGGTATTTCAATATATAGACAATCGGGTTCCCTTCGGTCCAGCCCAGATAAATCTGCGGTATCTTGCCAGTTTTGTCGCGTACGAAAAGTAGCAGGGCCGCGATTGCGTTGGGAACAGCCGGACTTTGGCATTTCAAAATCCTGTAGTTACCTGAGTGTTCACCGGTAACCTCCAGCACCTCGTCGCCAAAATCAGAAGCGTCGCTTATCTTTACTTCCAGAAAGATGATTTCTTCTGCCGGGATGTTGTGTGTCTCGTGAGCTTCTTGCGCTTTGGCCGCGTAATCCGTGTTGCCTGGGCGATGAGCGACAAAGCGAATCGTGCCGCGCGAGGCATCCCCAACAAACTTGTCTGCTTCCTCATCCAGGACGACGGTCTGCACCCTGAGCTCAGTCGAGCGGACAATTCTTGACACGAGAGAAACCGTCAGAATAACTGCAATAAAGAAGGAGGCGATCTTAATGCCATCAGGTCGCTCGATGGTATTAGCTATGGTGGTATAGATAAAAACCAATGTAATAAAGACAAAGTAAACCCGTGTCCAGCGGCCAGCTTTCCAAACGGTAAGCACCGAAGCAAAGGCAGCCGAGGTCATCAGCGCCAGCACGCCGGTAGCATAAGCCGCACCTTGGGCGTCGACAGATGCGTTGAACAAGAAGGTAACGGCAAAGCCGACAGCTGTGAAAAAGGTGACAAGTGGTCGACGCGCCCGTGCCCAATCCGGGGCCATACCGTAACGTGGCAAATAGCGCGGCACCAGATTGAGAAGACCAGTCATGGCCGATGCCCCAGCAAACCAAAGTATCAGCAAGGTACTGACGTCGTATACGGTACCGAAATATGGCCCCAAGTACTGGTGGGCCAAGTAGGCTAGAGCTCTGCCATCGGCTTCGCCCCCCGGAACAAACTTTGAGGACGGAATCAATATGGTTGTACTGAACGCGCTGCCAATTAGAAATACACACATGATCAAAGCGGCTGTGCGGAGCAGCTTCTTCGTGTTGTGGATTCTTTCCTTCGGGTATTCCGGATCATCATTGGCATCCCCGCGAACAAGAGGCATGACCGCCACGCCAGTCTCGAAGCCGGACATCCCCAGGGCCAATTTGGGAAACAGTAAACAGGACCAACCGACCATGCGCCAGACAGATCCGTGTGTGGTAAAGAGGGCATTCGTCCAATTGTCGACAGCCGGAAAATTAGTGACCAGTTCGAAAATAGACCGGCTTATCACTATGCCGTTAAGAAACAAATAGGCAACAACCAAGACGACCGACACGCCAATTGCTTCTCGAAACCCCTTCAAAAAAATAGCGCCCAAAAGGAGCAACATAAAGAGAGTAAGGATCATCGTGTCTTTGAAAGGCATCCACGGGTTTTGAGCCAGGTGCGTAGCCGCATCTGCGGCTGAGAGTGTGATTGTGATGATAAAGTCCGTCGCCGCAAACCCAAGCAGGCAAAGGACCAGCAGCTTGCCTTTCCAACCCGGCAGGAGGCGTTCCAGCATAGAAATGCTGCCCCGACCGTGAGGGCTCTGCTCGGCCACTTCGTTGTAAACCGGCAGCAAGCCAAAGAGCGTTAGCATTACCAGAATAATCGTGGCAATAGGAGAAAGCAGTCCGGCAGCCAGAAAGGCAATGCCAGGCACGTAGCCAAGGGATGAAAAATAATCGACACCGGTGAGGCACATTACTCGCCACCAACTGGCTTGCTCCGGCTGTTGTTCAGTGCGGCGTGGAGTCTCATGCATTCCCTCCAGGAACCATAGAGAGAATCGCTTGCTGAATCCAGTTGATGAAATCACTCGGTCTTCCTTAATGGACAATTACGTCTGTTTATCATAGCAACGAATATGAATACAATTACTGCCTGGCGTTGGAAATGGCAAGCAGGCAGGTATCCTGGCTAAGTCGCTGTTTTCTTTACCTGTTGTTTAAGCTTAAAAGCCTCAAGGTAGCCGATCGGAAAATCTCGTTTGACGAGAAATTCGCAATAGCTGGAAAGCGCCTGGAGCACGAGCGGATCATCGGGCGGCAAATTTTTGATTAAATCAGCCCAGCCGCTTTTCAGGTATTGGCGCGCCATGCCTGTATCACCCAACTTCTCATAAGCCAGTCCGAGGTTGTACTCGCACATGGCCTTACCGGGTCCCGGAAGAACCTGACCTTGAGCGCCAGTAAATCCACTTTCTCCTCCTCGTCCCCGCCGTCTATCGGTCCATAACTTCAAGGCCTGGTCATAGTACTGAATCGCCTCGAAATATCGTTGTTTGCCGTAGAGGACGTCTGCCAAACTCATCAGCAAGACCAGGTGATCAACCGATGGAGCTTTGCCGAGCGCCGCACTCAAGGAATTGACCGCCAGACTTTCTCTTGAATATCTCTTGCTGAATTTGATCGCTTTTTCAAGGTAATTAAGCGCTTCGGTCAGATTGCCCTGCGAGTAATAAATGTCAGCAATGTTGGCATAGATTTGAATGAAATAAGGAGCCTCTTGATCAAATAAATAGAGACCACTTTGCGCCGCCTTTTTATACCAAAAGAGGGCCTGGTCATATTTTTTTTCAAGAAAATAGCATTCGGCAATCAGCCTTTCGGTCGCCGATCTTTCCGGCAGCGTATAGTCGCTGGGATTATGTTTGAGTATGTTCATCGTTTCTTCATACTCTTTGGCCGCCTGGCCGTAATAACCGTAGCGCTTGTGGAAATCAGCAAGGCGCGAAGTTAGCTGCCAGACTCGTCGCGAGCGGTCACCTTCACTGTGCTTGGCCCCGGCCAGACATCCCCTGGCTACCGTCTCAACGTCGAGGTAATTAGCGGGAATGGGGACGACTGGTGCGCCAATTGAGCTCTGCCAAATATGCAACGGCACTGCTTTTGAATCCTTGCTATAAGCCGTCTTGAACCAAATGAGAAAGCAAGCACCACAAGCCAGAACAAGTAGGCTAGCCATAGTAGCCGCCAGGCGCACGTAAGGGAACCTCGCCCGGTCAGCCGCTTTCGAAGAAAGAGCACTGACTTTGTTCAATTCGTCTCTCAATTCAGCCATGCTTTGAAAGCGCTTCTCCGGTTCCTTTGCCATGGCTTTTAGAACGATGCGTTCCATTTCCCGAGCAACCCGACTATTACCGGACTTCATCCGGATCTTAGCTGGCGGGTTATTCATTTTTGCGAGGATGGTATCGTATGCAGTAGCACCACGAAAAGGAGGCTGGCCTGCCAGCGCCTCATACATTACGCAACCGAGTGAGTATATATCGGAGCGCTCGTCCACTGGCAAATTGCTGCATTGCTCAGGACTCATATACAAGGGGCTGCCGGACAACTGTCCCGTTTGTGTCAGTGACTGTTCCTCTTTCGATTGAGTCTCATCCAGGACCTTGGCGATCCCGAAATCGACCACGCGGATTGATTCCCTATCTGGAGCTTCGTGGACGACCAGAATATTGCTGGGCTTAAGATCCCGGTGAAATACCCGCTTCTTATGGGTGTGCGCTAAGGTATCAGCCACTTGAGAAAAAATGGCAGCGCAGCGTCCGGGCTCCAGTTGTTGGGAGGAGACAATCAACGAGGCCAGGCTAATTCCCTCGACATAGTCCATGATCAAATAGGGTCTTTGATCCTCTGCCAGCCCGAAATCATAGACGGCAACCACGCCGGCATGCTTGATCCGGGTGGTTGCTCTTGCCTCGTTCTGAAAACGAACCAGGGCATGTTCGTCGGGAATAAGTTCTCTGTGCAACATCTTAAGAGCGACATGCCGATTTAATGTCAAATCAAGCGCTTTATAGACAGAGCCCATCCCGCCGCTGCCAATCAGACTCAAGATCCGGTAGCGCCCGGCAAATACAGTACCGTCGGCCAGTTCTGCCTGGCGTACCTCGCCAGAATTGGCCGCATCTCTGAAAGCTTTTTCCTCGCTGTCGGTAGTTTCCCGGCTTTCGCTCATTGGCAATCTGCTAGATAAAGACATATCCATTTTACGCGCTCTTCTGATCGCGCCAAGTCGGGCCGTGCCACGGCGACAAGCGTGTTTGCTAGCGAAGCCAGGATTAGAGTTAATTTCGCAGTGAAAGGCAGCTTGGCTGGGTAAGACTATCTTGGCAAGCGAAGGACCTGAAAGAAATCCATGAATAGCCGCGCCTGGCTGATTGTGCTCATTTTGTTTTACCAATTAGCGCCTACGCCTGCTTGGGCAGCCGATCAAGCCTGGGCCCTGGAGCAGTTCAGCGACATTTCCGGCGATATTTCCCTGATCTGGACGAATGACCGCGTGCGCGCCGACTTCAAAAAGTACGGTTTGGTGTTCATTTCCAAGGCACCCGCCTGGAGGGTCGTCGTCTATAGCGACACCACAAAAAGGTATTGTGAGTGCTCCCTGGAGGAATTTAGGACAAGATTTGGTCAACGACAGCACAGGCTCGACCCCTCAGACAGAGTGCTAAAAACCGACAGAACAGCCAAGATAGCAGGACTCAATAGCCGCTTATACATTCTTATTCACGCCAAAAAAACCGGCAAACTCGATTGGACCGACAAGTCGGAAGTGTGGCTGACAAAGGAAGTAAGTGTGCCCCCCTCAATCGCCGGCTTATTCGCCGAAGTAGCATCACTGTCTCCTCAATTAGGAGTGCCGTTGCGAGCATTCCGCATCCGCAACCGGGGGATGATTGTCAGGACGATTGACACGGTTGCTTACCACAAAGTGGCCATCAAACCAAATGCTTTCAGTTCGCCGAAAGGCTATACAAAGGTGAGTGACGAAGTGGCTGTGCTAATGGAAGAGGACATGGACACTCTCATCGAACAGCAGGCCGGCGCCTTTTCGAGCCAACCGGTTAAAGGCGAAAGCAACGCCTGCTTGAAAGCCAACCAGTCTCGCTGACCAGCCTCGCTCTATAACCGCTTTCCACCATCAACCGCCAGGGCCAGCTCATAGAGCATGCGTTTCATTTTCAAAATTTCCGCTCCCAATTGCTGCAGCATCAATTGACGAGTGGTTAACGTATCGATGGACAATCCCTTCCGCCGAGTAACAGTCGCCGTTATTTTGTCCAGTTGCTCCTTAGCAGTTCTGCTGGTAAATGTCGGAATATTTTTGTCGATAATCCATCGATCGATCAATTGTTCTTTGCGTGATTTGCCCGATCGATCACCAACTGGCACTTCGCTCAAAAAATCCCAGACAGGTTCTGGATAGTCAATCTCCGGGTTGATCGGGTAATCGAATAACTTGGCGAGCATGTTACCTTCTTCGTCGGCGGTGCGGCGTTTACCACTCACTTGCCGCAAGGCATAGAACGAAGCAATGGACGGTACTATACCGGCGATTATTCCGTTTATTCCAGAGGAAATAGAATATCTCGGCACTCTGTATGTGGGAATGTCCAGGCCTTCTGCCACAGCCCAGAGAATACCGTTGGTGCCAAAACTAATGGCGTTGGTTCGGGCTACAGCTTTGTCGCGCTCGGCACCAAAACTGGCCAAAAGTTCGCTATAGAGATTTTCTTCAGCAACCAGTTGAGCAAGAGTAAAATCAACGGCCAAATTTGCATCCTCAATGATCCGATCTGCCTTGTAGCTTGTCTCGATCAATTCTTGGCGCAAACTGAGATTTTCCAAAGTGACTGGCTGGCTGGCATCTAACGCCTTAACCCGGTCCCTCAAATCCTGGAGCTTTTCAAGAACAGGAATAAGTTTGAGATCTTCAGCCAACTGCAGCGTGTTTGGCGATAGGCTTTTCGTTGAAAGATTGACGCCCGTTTTCAATATTTGTCTAGGTAAAGCCAGCGTGTTTGCACCTGATTCGCTTCCGGCAGGCGCTTTGGCGGCGATGCTTTTCCCTGAAGCATTTGATTGGGCATAGCAAGAGCCGGTCAAAATAAAATTGACCGAGACAAACAAGCACCAAATGTGAAATTGGCGGTGGCTGCTCATATGATTTCCCCTGCCTTGAGCAGGAACCAGAAAAGCCAGAGCAACGGATTATACAACAGATATCCGCCCGGGCGCAGCAAGGCTGCCCCTTGGGCATGGCAGTGCCATGCGCCTACAATAATTTGGCGGCTGTGGCCCAGTCAATCTCCGCCTTGAGAGCCATTTGCAAGGAGTTGCGCGGGCGAAATCCGGTCGCCGCAACCAGTTTCGAAACCGAACAAGTCGTAGTCGTGGTCAATTTGTCTAACTGTTCCGTCGTTGGTAGCTTGCCAGGCATGAGAATCTCTGCTGCCTTCAGGCCAAAGCGGGCCAGAGGCGAGGGCACAGAGGCAATCTTGGCATTGGGATCAAGACACTTGGCAATTTCTTCGCTGAGTGTCTTGATCGAAACTGGCTCAGGATTGGCAACATTGAAGAGGTAAAACCCGTCCGGTAACTTCTCCAGGCAAAGGGCAACGGCTTGGGCCAGATCCCGCGAGTAGATCAAACTCTTTCCTGAGGAACCGTCCCCGACCAGGCGATAGCGATTGTTCTTGATCTCTTTGATCATGCTGAGCAGATTGCCCCGGTCACCCTCGCCGAAAACAAGTGAAGGGCGAAGCAAGACAATCTTGGGGATGCCTTTGAAACTTTCCAGAAAACGTTCGCTTGTCAGTTTAGAAACGGCGTATGGAGTTTTTGCGTTTACTGGTGCCGTTTCCACCACTTGATTAAAGGGGCCTGGTCCATAAACTGCCGCAGAACTGAGGAAAACAAAAGATTGGGCGCCATTGCGTGCGGCTGCCTCGGCTAGTTGTTGAGTGGCCCTGACATTCACAACCTCGTATTCCTGATAAGAGGCATCAGGTTGATGCACCAGTCCAGCTGCATGAATAATAGTGCGGCAGCCCCTGGTCAAATCACCCATCTCCCGTTCACCGGAGCGCGTGAAATCGCCTTCTTCCATATCCACTTGAGTCAAATCGACCATGGCACCAATCTGCTCGCGAGCTTTCAATCGATTTCTCACATGAGCCTTGATTCGGAAGTTGTTCCAACTTAACAGTTCTGAAACCAGAGCGCGGCCAATAAGGCCGCTTGCACCTGTGATCAACAGCGACTGTTTGTTTCCGTTTGCGACCATTTCCCTTTGTGGACCCGATTAGTTGTTGGTAAATCTAGACGTTTAGGCTTTTGCTGGAATCGACAGGGGAATGCGAGCTGAGCTTAGCGCGAAGGAAATTAATCAGGATAAAGCAGAGGGCTCGCGTCCAAATTGCAGCATACACTACAGCATTGAATGGGGCCCAGTATTTCTGGGCGAGGTGTTTTCGATAGAACACCTCCATGCCTTTGTGCAGATCGATTGTGGCGCCGATTGGTCTGAGCCGGCTCGACGCCCCATGTAAATGATAAATCACTGCCTCAGGTAAATAATAGACATGGCTGCCAGTCTCTTTGATGCGCCAACACCAGTCAATATCTTCCCCGAACATGAATATGTCCTCATCAAGCAGTCCGATTTTATCGATGACCGCGCGGCGTACCATCATGCAAGAACCTGACAATGCATCAACGGCAAGAGATTTATCTGGATCCGCATAAGTCAAGTTGTAGCGAGAAAAAGTTTTGTTCTGGGGAAATATCCTGCTCAAATATGTCAATCGAAAAAAGGCGGCCGCTGGCGAAGGAAATGAGCGGCGACAGGCCAGTTGCAAACTGCCGTCCTGGTTGAGTATTTTCGGACCAACAGCACCGCAATCGGGGTGGGTCTCCATAAACTGCGCCAGCTTGCTAATTGCATCTTGCTTCAACTCCGTATCAGGATTGAGAAGCAAGACGTACAAGCCGGTTGTACCGGGTATTACTTGATTACAAGCCCTTGAGAATCCGACGTTTTCGCTGTTGGCTCTCACCTCTACCTGAGGGAAATTCCGTTTAAGCAGGTCCATTGAGTTGTCGCCTGAGGCATTATCGACAACATACACCTCAAATTCGTCTGAATGAGTGTCGGCGTACACTGACTCAAGGCAACGCATGAGAAGCTCCGGCGTGCGCCAATGCACAATGACAATCGATACCTTTGCTTGAGGCATTCCTAAATTGAAACACATTTCCAGGCACCCTGGATTATCGGCACGATAGGTGAGAGGTCGTTCCCAGGCGAGATGCCAATAATCACACCTGTTTACCTTTTTCACAAAGCCAGTCCTGGATCGATCGCACCGTCTGGCCGACCGGGACACTGGTTGTATCAAGAAGAGTGATCGTCGGCTTTGTCTCAGAGGCGTTTTCCCACAACCACTGATTAAAATTCAACATTTTCCCAAGATTTTCCGGAGAGCCTGACTTACGCCATTGCGGTCTTTCGGTCAAGCGCCGTTTCAATTCCGTTCCTTCGCAGACAAGCGCCAAATAGCGAATGTCGCTTATGTAGCGTCTTTCCGGGCAAAATTCAAACTGTTGAGGAACGGCGCTGCCGAACAGAACTACCGATTTTCCCGCCTGGTGTATGTTCTTGGCTATCCGCAACCAGGTATTGCGAAATTGCCGAAAGTCATCTTCCGGTGAATTGAAAGCATCGTTCCACAAA
>PSRH01000079.1 GCA_003175915.1 Candidatus Melainabacteria bacterium
GGTTGCGAATAGAGTTTCTCCAACTCCTCTACGAACTTGAAATGGCAAACCCACTGCATGGTGGCGAATCTCTGTCTAAGTGCCTTTATGTCTTTGGCTCGCCGGGCAGCAGGAGCAGCAAATTGTGCTTCAAGGTCACTGACGGCCGCATCGGTCACCGTTAGGTTAGTCTCCTGAACTTTGGCTTCTGTGCAAGAGCTCTTGTGCGGTACTCTCTCGCCCTGGTGCACACCTACTGTGAGATTGACTCCCAGACCAATGTGTCTTGCGGAATAGTGCACGATACCATCCTGGCGAATGCAAAAAGCGATCTCCACTTTCGTCTCCTGGGCGGATGTCGGCGGGCAGTTGTTGATGGTCAGATCTGCCAGTGGTGTATTTTCCGCGGCCAATTCACTTTCGCCTTGCACTACGGAAGCGTTAATGGTGCCATCGGGCGAAGCAAAAGCATGATAGGCAGTCACGGGTAAGGGAGTTCCCCGGGCGATGAGAGGCTTGAACTTACCATCCGGAAGTTGGATGCCGACTGGTACTGAGAGGACATCCCAGGTGACGAAGTCCCGCAGATCATTCGTCAACAGCCCTGCTTGAATTGCTGCTCCCAGGGCCGGCCATGAGTCGTCGCTCTGAATGATATTCAAATGCTTATGCAGCACCAAATCCGACAATTTGGCTCGAAGCAGTGGCGAACTGGCTGGCGGGCCGGCAAAGAGTAAATAGTTGATCTCCTCCCGCTCCAGGTGGCTCTCCGCTAAAGCTCTTTCAACGTGCCGCATAGTTTCGTCCACTAAAGTTGATGAAAGATTGGCGTAAGCTTTTCTATCAATGGAAGTAATGAGATGGTACGGTGTGCAGGATGTGGAACCTTTTGTAGCTCTACTCGAGAAGAGTTTGACGGCTTTGATATGGGCTTGCGGTGCAGTTGTCAGATCGATGCGAGCCTGCTCCGCGGCGCGGCGTAAGCGGGCGATTGATTCAGGAGTGTATTCAAACGGTACCTGATTTTGCTTTTCGAATTCTTCAATCATCCATATGAGCAAACTGTCGTCGAAATCTTCGCTACCAAGTTTGCTGTTACCGCTGGCTGACTTGATTTCGACGATACCGTTGCTGATTGAGAGGACGGTAGCAGCGAAGCTTCCGGCTCCTAAGCTATAGATCAAGAAGTTCCCTTCCGATTCTGGAAAGAAATAGCTGTGAGCAAGAGCTACCGCAGTTGGCTCATTGAGAAGTTGGATAACTTCCAATCCAGCATTTTCAGCTGCCTCTTTGAAGAGATGCCTTTGAGCGCTATTGTAAGAAGTTGGAACAGTAAGGACTGCCTTGCTTATTTCCCTTTCCAGCCGCAGTTGTGCCGAACGTTTGAGCCCATTTAGCAACGCTGTCGCAAAGTCTTCAGCACCGTAGGAAACATTTCCCCAGTCGAAGCGCCATTCAGAGCCAATCTTGGAGCGGACGGAGCTTACTAATACATCTGAGGCTTGCGAAGACGATCGTCCAGCAACCAGACCTCCATTAGGAGTTACCTGTACGACCGATGGAAAAAAATCAGGTTTTACCAGAACCGGTTGGCCCTGATGAACGGTGGCTATACGGCTGAAGGCTGTGCCGAGGTCGATGCCCACGACGGCATGACCTGCCTGGCCTGTGGCAACGTAATAAGGCGGCGGCGCACCGGAACCCTCACCGCCAAGGCGAGGTTCGGTTTGTAGTGGCTCTAAGACCACCTTCTCCGTTTTGCTTTCGCGCTCTATGACAATCAAACTGAGACTTCTCGCAAGGACTAGATTTCTCTAGATAGTTGCAAAGAGGCACCTTAACCATAATAGATTCAAATATGGCCGACCAACATTAGTTTTCAAGTTAATTCCGTAAGTGACCGTTCCCGGTGCCATTTGTCAATGTGAGATTCTATGCTTCGGATTTTTCTGGAGGGATGGAATTGGAAATGAGCAAGCGCCGCTGTCTCTATGTTTTGACGCTATTTCTTGCCGCAACGACTCCCAGCTGGGCGGCTTCCATGAAGGAGGATTCCTCTTCAGGAAGGGCTGGTAACTGGCGTAAAGGCGTTCAAGGTTCACCCGATTTGAAAGTGTGTGCGAAGAAAGCCGAGAAGGAGCCCCAAAACGCGGAAGCACAAAGCGATTATGGCTGGGCCCTCAGACAAAACGGCGATTTAACCGAAGCCGAAAAGTATCTACGAAAGGCCGAGGCTTTAGACTCGTCGTTGGCTTATGTTCACTCGAATTTGAGCGTCGTTTTACTCGATCAGAACAAGGGTGAAGAAGCATTGGCCCAGGCTAAGAAAGCGGTGGAAGCCGATGGCAAGCAACCCATATATCACGTTGTTTTCGGTAACGCTCTCTTTGCTACGGACAACATCAAGCAGGCGATAGGCGAATACGATGCGGCAGTCAAGCTGCGCCCCGATTACGAGAACGGCTATTACAACCTGGGCAGAGCCCTCAAGAAAGATGGTCAGGTTACCGAAGCGAAGGCTGCCTTGAGCGAAGCGCTCAAATTAGATCCAAACGATGAGCGTGTGCTCAAATTGTTGGATGAGCTCTTAAAATAACTTGCAGGGGATTAGTTACGCTTAGCGCCTGGCCGGACGCCGGCTTCGCAGTGCTCTAATTCAAGCAGCCACTCTTGAGGCACTTCCACGGTCGATTTCCCGGCGATGAGAGCCATCTCTTTAAGGTCCCAAAGGTACTCCATGTGCCGGGGCTGCCTTGCAGTCTGATGCTTACCTCGCTGGCGATACAGCGAATTCAACTTATCCTGAAGTGTTCGAACACAGACGGATTGCATGGTTCTGCTCTCGGTGTTCGTTTTAGCACGCTTGCTCATAATGATTTCCCCGGATACGACGGCTTCCTATTTTCTTATTCCACGCCTTGCTTCGGACACGACACAAGTAGTTCTTCTTGAAAACCAGTTTATTTCGCAGATGGGCTTTACTTAGCCAGTCGCTTTGCATGCATCCGCAAGGTATGCGCATCGTCTTTGTAGCCTGCTTTTTCAAGATCATTTGCCAGGATAGTGCAGTTATTGGCGAGACCTTTGGCGTCGGCGGCAGATTCTGCGTTGAAGGCGTCAGCAGACAGGCGAATCAGACCTAAACCAAGGAGGACATCTGATTCTTTGCCGCTTTCGAGCAAGGAACCAATATCGGCTTTCAGCTTGACCCCCAGAGAATCACTGAAATTGCCATTCCGCTCTAGATTTGTCTGTGCGCCAGTGTAGATATTCCTGATTTCGAGAAGACCTGCATCGCTAACGGTTGCTTTCAGGTGTTTCTGGCTAAGGTCGATGGAATCACGTGTCTTATGTCCGTCGGCGTCTAACTCGACATAACCCGTAAGTTTTCCAGCCTTGTCGTATTTGAAGGTAGTTCGCACATTGTCTGAACGCCAGACTTCGATAGGGTGGAACTTTCCATCGTCGAATTTGGCATAAGTAACTTTGCCGTCCTTGAATTTTCTTTCTGCCAGCTCTCTAGTCTTAATGGGAGTGAGAGGCGGTAGTTTTTCATCTGTGCTTCCTGGCTTGCTTTTCTCTTTTTCTTTGGACGATGGCCCCGGCCAAATGTCGTCCTGACATTTGGCCAGAGCTCGTTGAGCCAGGTTACGGGCAGAGTTTCTTAAAAGCTCTTCGCTGGGGAAAAAGTTTTCAGTCATATTCGCGAGCAGCTCAGAACCGGTGCCGCTGCATTCATGAATCATGAATCATCGGTACCAGTAGGTAAGATGTCAATTCACCATAGAGCATGTTTGTGTTTTACAAGTGAGCCATTAAACTCGCTAGTTAAGGCGGGTAAGCGGCAAAGTATAAGGTGGAAAAGACAAGATCCGACTGTACTTTGAAAGTGCTCCGTTCAGTCGGCTTTGTTATTTAGTAATAGATGCTGTGCCAAGCTGGTGGCCCGTCTGGCGGCTAATTCGGAACTAAGAACGCCTTTTTCGAGCTGCTTCCGCTTTTCTTTTGCGCTTCACGCTGGGCTTCTCATAGCGTTCCCGCCGTTTAATTTCGGACAGAATCCCGGCTTTTTGAATCTTCTTCTTGAAGCGCTTCAAAGCAGCCTCGATGCTTTCTCCCTCAGCGACTCTAACCTCTGACAATCGAATCTCTCCCTATCAAGGACGTGTAAAACGGATATCCGCCAGATAACCATACTAGCATCCCCAAGCGGGGCGGACAATAGAGCCCGCTTAGACCGGTTCAGGCGATCCGAGCATAACTGGACGGGCAGACCCTTCAAGAAATGCTAAGTTTCTGCATGGGCGGTGGCAGTGGCCTGGCTGACCAGTTCCTGGGACAGGGTGGGCGGCACAGGCGACATATGGTCGAACTTCCACTCGTAATAGCCCAGACCCTGCGATAGCGTGCGCAACTCGATTATGTAATCCCAGAGTTCGCCCTGGGGTATATGGGCTGAAATCTCATCCCAGCCGGTGTGGTCAGGGTTCGCCCCATAGCCGAGAATATGGCCGCGCATACCGGTAATTTGACCGAGAACGCCGGAGGTGTAATTAGTTGGCACATGTACCTTGACCTCAGCGATTGGTTCAAGAATCATTGGATGCGCTTTACCCAGACCGTCTCGCATAGCCAGAATGCCAGCCATGCGGAATGACATTTCATCACTGTCGACATCGTGGTAGGAACCGTCGAACAAGTTGATGGAAATATCGACTATGGGAAAGCCTGCCAGGGGACCGCGTTGAATCGCTTCCATCACGCCTTTTTCAACGCCTGGAATAAACTGTCTGGGCACGGAACCACCGACCACCGATTCGGAGAATTTAGCGCCGGTGCCGCGAGGCAGTGGTTCAATCCGCAAATAAACGTCGCCAAATTGGCCGCGACCGCCTGTTTGCTTTTTATGCCGCCCATGCGCTTCGACTTTGCCCTGAATGGTTTCTTTGTAGGCAATCTTGGGGCGCTTGGAATCAAGCTGAATACTGTATTTCCGCTCCAATCGCTGGCGCGACAGAGTCAAATGGACCTCGCCCTGTCCGTACAAGCAAAATTCGTGCGTGTCTGGATCGCGATCAACTTTAAGAAGCGGATCTTCTTCCACGAGCTTGGCCAGGAGTGTGGACAGTTTAGCCTCGTCATTTCTGTTTTTAGGGGCAATTGCCAGCGAATAAAGAGGTGGGGCGGCCGGTGGCGTGGGCATGATGGTCGTTTCTTTTTCGGTGACGAGCGTATCGCCGGTGCGCGGCGTCTCCAGCCGGGCGATGGCGACAATTGAGCCCGGGCCAGCGTTTGGCATCGTCTCTTGCTTTTTTCCTTGCAGCCAATAGAGTCCGCCGATTCTTTCCTTGCTGCCATCACGGGTGATGTCAACTAAAGGGCTGTCCGGCGTGATCGTGCCGGTGAATACTCTTGTGAGCGAAAGCTTCCCGGACTGCGGGTGTACGTAAGTACGAATCACCTGAGCAATGACCGGGCCATCTTCTTTGATTGTGATTGGCTTGCCGTCTTTGTTCTTGTATTCGCGTTCGTCAGGAGCTGGACCGAGAGTGAGAATTGTGTCCAAAAGGGTCGTGACGCCGGCGTCTGTCAACGCCGAACCGACTAATATTGGCACGCACGTGCCACTTTTGACGCTCTGCTTCAAATCCTTTTCGAGCATCTCAAGATTGGGTTCCTTACCTTCCAGAACCATTTCCAAAAGACTGTCGTCAGTATCGGCTA
>PSRH01000060.1 GCA_003175915.1 Candidatus Melainabacteria bacterium
GTTTTGCCTTCGCTCGAATTCTCCTCCAGCTTGTCAAAGAAAACCAGGGTAACTTTTTTCCCCCGGCTTATCGCTCTTAAGAGCAAACCGAACGTAGCCGTGGTTTTTCCACAGCCTGTGCCCAGATAAAGACGAATCCGCTCGTCGCTTACTTCTACCACGTCACTTCACCGGGGGATGGTCATCTCTTTACTGCTTCAGGTTAGCTGGCGATTTCGGTACAACCGCGGTCGGCCTGCCCTTCTCATCTATACAAACAAAGGTCATATCTGCTTCGGTTACTTGCACTTCCTGGTCACCCCGAATTACTTCCACATCCACGTGAATAGTAATGGAAGTATTGCCGACGCGTTTAATCGCCGTATAAAAACTAACCACCTCGCCGACCCGAACAGGTTCTTTAAACACCACTTCCTTCATGGCTTTTGTGAGGAAGCGTTGATTCGTCAGCATCCCTGCTTGCACAGCACCGGCCAAATCGATATGGCTCAAGATTATCCCACCGAATATGGTGCCTTCGCGATTTGTGTCTCTGGGTAAGAGAACGATTCTTATAGCCAGGTTACGATCCAAACTGCTATTTTCTCCTTACGGTTCAGCACCATTTCCGAAGTCTACGTGGCTTACTTCATCCCTGGCTATCAGGATCATTTGACAAGTTGTGAACCAGGCCAGCCATAAGAGAATGCCAAGCATGAGAATCATTCTGTCCGCGTTGCGATCGGGCTTGGTATTCTTATTCAGCCGACAATCAATCTTCCAGAGGACATAGAGGATACAGGCAAGCATAAGACCGACCAGACCAGAGCGCAAGGCGTGTAGGGCCGTCGTCGCCAGGTCAATATGCCAGGCCGGATTGCAGAACAAAACAAAGGGACCGAAAAAGGCAGCAGGTAACCACCAGTAGCGGACGATCACAGGTATTCTGCCGTAAGTCGAAGTTTTACTCTTCATCAATAGACGTTAGACGTTCCAGGGCAAAAGCAGGTTGCCACCCCGTCCCTTATATAACAAAGTTGCCAGACAAATGCTAGGTTTGGACCGTCGGCCATTAACTTTCATCCCTGCCGACGGACAAATAGCGCCTGATACTAGATTCGATATCAGATGAATTGGCAAGCCACTTAACTTTAGTGCAGCCGCTTACGGCGTCCTCACGAATCATCTCGTAGAACACAGCCCCGGCGCCTGCACTAAAGCTTGATCCTGATCGCAGCTAGCCCCTAGGCTGTAGTGTCAGGGCCGGAAGGATGCGTTTTTATACCGGTAAAACGCTTGGCGACGACATCCCAATCGAGGTTTCTGGCAAAGGCATCCAGGTATTTACCCCGGTCGATCCCGTAGTCAATCATATAGGCATGTTCATAGACATCCAAAACTAATAGCGGCACCGTGTTCGCCGGCGACCACATGTTGTGGAAATCAAGACCGAAGGCGTCCAGGTGGCCAGCTCGCGTGTTGTAGCCGATGATCACCCAGCCGCGCATGCTCTTGCCGGCCGCTTTCAAGAAATCCATGAACTTGCTTGTGCTTCCCCAGCGCTCTTCTAAAGCGGCTCTCAATTCTCCGCTTGGCTCCCCATCCTTGCCGCCCAGATTGCCGAAATAGAACTCATGATAGACAGCCCCGTTCACAGCATAGCTTTGCTCCATGAGCAATTCTCTTAAGGGCGAGTAGGTAGCATTGGCCGAAGTAATATCGACATCCTTCAGTTTGCTGTAAATCTCATTGGACTTCTTCACGTAACCTTGATAAAGCTTCAGGTGTTGCTCGATCTGACCGGCGGAAATTCCTTCCAACTTCTTGGCTGTCAGATCGCTGAAATCTTTGGCTGCATAAGGTTCTGCTCCGGGAGCCGGATTGATCACGGCGGCCTGGGCGCCGATACCACCGACGGCGGCAGCAGTAGCAGCAACCGCACCCATAACCAGCATTTCTCTGCGAGTAACGGCGCCTGCATCGGTGACTTCGTAATTTCCGATGAGTTCGCTAGTTTTCTTTCTCATAGCCATCTCCTAAAGATTTGATCTCAGCCCCAGTCATTATTGCCAGCTTGGAATCTTCCTTGAATTAAAAATCATCATTGTCAAAAAAAAAGAACACTCCTCTTGCAGAGCTGTATGTTTGTATCACCCATTTGCGCTTAGCCGATCCATATGCTTCCACAAGCAGGGCATGCCTCCGCCAATGGCCTGGAAATACGCCGAAGACAGCGCGCCAGCGCGGGTGAATAACCATGACGACAACGAAATCAAGCTCAGTCACCGCCCCCAAAACGGAAACGAACCAACCTGGTATGAACGAAACGACCTCAAACAAATTACTGCAACCAAGCGCCAGCTATAGCCTTACCCTCCGCCTCAAGATTCGCAACCTGCCAGGCATGCTCGGCAAGGTCACCTCGCTCATCGGCGAAATCGGTGGCGACATCGGTGCCATCGATATCCACGGCTTCGAGAAGGACTTTATCGTTCGCGACGTCACTGTCAAAGTGCGTGATTCGGCACACGGCGAACAAGTTGTGGCCACTCTCAAAGCCCTCTCCGATTGCCAGGTTGTCAATGTATCGGACCGAACATTTCTCATGCACCTGGGCGGCAAGATTCGGGTTACCAACAAGGTGCCCCTGGCCACGCGCGATGATCTTTCGATGGCTTACACTCCTGGCGTGGCTCGGGTCTGCATGGCTATACATGATGAGCCGGACAACGTCTATAAATTGACGATTAAGAGAAACCTTGTCGCTGTGGTCACGGACGGCTCGGCCGTACTGGGACTTGGCAACATCGGACCAGAAGCGGCACTGCCTGTCATGGAAGGCAAAGCCATGCTTTTCAAAGAATTCGGCAAGCTCGATGCTTTCCCCATTGCTCTGGCTACTCAAGACACCGAGGAGATTATCCAAGCGGTAAAAAACATTGCCCCCGTATTTGGTGGCATCAATCTTGAGGATATTTCTGCACCGCGTTGTTTCGAAATCGAATCCCGTCTGAAAAAAGAGCTGGATATACCCGTATTTCACGACGATCAGCACGGCACGGCAGTTGTCGTTCTGGCAGCATTGATCAATTCGCTGAAGATCGTCAAAAAACAAATGCGCGATCTGAAAGTAATCGTCAGTGGTGTCGGAGCGGCCGGCGTAGCCTGTTCGAAAATCCTGATGGAAGCTGGGGTCAAGAACATCATTGGCTTCGATCGTCAGGGAGCAATTTATAAAGGCCGTACCGAACATATGAATTACATGAAGGACTGGTTCGCCGACAACACCAATCCAGAACGCTTAAAGGGCTCGATTGGTGAGGCCCTGACAGGCGCCGATCTATTCCTCGGCTTATCGGGCCCGGGCACCATTGAAGCTTCTCAACTCAAGAAGATGAATCGCGACGCCATTGTCTTTGCCATGGCCAATCCCATTCCGGAAATCATGCCTGAGGAAGCGGCACCCTATGTGCGGATCATGGCTACTGGACGCTCCGACTACCCCAACCAGATCAATAACGTCCTCTGTTTCCCGGGTATTTTCCGAGGCGCCCTCGATTGCAATGCTACCGACATCAACGAGGAAATGAAGCTGGCAGCTGCTGCGGCCATCGCCTCGGTAATCTCGGCAAGTGAGCTAAATGAGGACTACATCATCCCCGGGGTGTTCAATCCCCAGGTCGTCGAGTCGGTTGCCAAGGCCACCGCCGCCGCCGCCGCCAAAACCGGCGTCGCCCGTAAACGTAAGTATTCGATGGTGCCTGAACCGGATTCGTTCTAGAGCGATTTTGGCCATCCTGAATCACTATTTGGGAAGCGTTCAAGCCTCCCCCAGCTGCTGTTTTTGATTAATTCTGAGTTACCCCATGGTCGGTCAGGGAATACATCTTTTAGGTGCATCGCCAGGAATGATTATGCTTTCTCGTATTTGGATAGCAAAACGAGCGCTAAGGCTGAATTGGAACCAGCCAAACATTCACGCCTTGCTCGAGCTAAATACCTTAATCGATGAACAACCGGACAATTGGTTAGCCTACTGCCTGCGAGGCAGGGTGAATGCCGCCCTGGAGCGGCATGTCGAGGCAATCGCCGATTACATTCATGTCTTGCAACAGCCTTCAACCGTCAACCGACGAAATAGAATTCGGCTGCTTGAAGCGATCGAATCCTCCGCACATAAGCTCGCCAACATCCAGAAATCCCAGCTGGACAGGACCTTCCGCAAGGACTTCGGTGTCTCTTCTCAAAAAACTATCGCCGGCCAACCAAGTACGGGCAAAATTGCTCAAATCGGCAAATTCATTCTTGATTCAAGCGACATAACCAAGATTGGCCACCTCGTCCTGGACAAAGTCAGCGGCCCCTCAAAAGTGCGCAGGCTAACCTTAGAAGCAGCCGAGGCTCTCAATAAGCTATTGCGCAGAATTGACGAGCAGCATGGCGTCATCGGTTCATGTGTAATTTGTCGCGATGGGTTTTTGTACGTTAGCACTTTACCGAACGACTTCGATCTCGATTCGTTTGGGATTTGTTCTCTAGGAGCCTTTATCAATACCAGCAACATTGCCAAAAAGATGGGCTATCACCAGGTGCAGCAAATCGTCATGCGCAGCGGTGAAAACCTGGTCTTTATTTTAGACCTTGGCCTCGGCATATTAATTACAATCACCGAGGGCCTTTCCAGCGCAGGCGCGGTTCAGCTCTTGGAACAGATAAACGAAATCGTCGGCTTCTCTATTGATTCGTAGCTTACGGCAACGATTTAAGGACTGGTCGTGGGTGTTTGCGTCTCAGTGACTACCGGCTTACCTCCGCCAGCTGGAACTTGCACGTTGTAATCACCGTGATTGACGGTATCAACGGTGCCGTTCAAGCCCTCCCCTTTCTGCCCGGTGAATTGGTACTGATCGCCTACAGGCTTACCGTTTATCGTTCCAGAGTTAGCGCCTTCGGCAAAGCCCTTGCCAGTCTGAGCGTTATACGCTGATTTCGAATAGTGATTCAAGTTGTTGCCATTGGCTCCCTGGACCGAATAAGCATTTTTGTTGAAAAAGCCAACGCCCCGCTTGAAGGCACCGGCGTGAGCGCCGTTGAAGGTCGAGCCATTCGGGGCGACTGCATTATGCGCACCCGCCGCAAAACCGGCATTGCCACCTGCAGCTAATCCAGCCGCACCTGCTCCCCTTACATAACCCCCATAAGGTCCATAATACGTTCCACGTCCATAGTTCAATCTGCCGCGCGGTCCGCTTAGATAAGCCCTTTGGGCCAGAGCAGGAGTTGAGAGTAGGCTGAAAAAATTGCTTCCGATTATCAACGATAACGTCATCATTCGTATGTTCAAACTCATCTTGCATCTCCTCAGGTGTCTAGAAGCGGTACACCTGAGGATTGAAAAAGTTTCGTTTGATGTTCAAATCTCTTTTATTAACTCCGGAAAGTGTCGCGCAACTTAATGCCGTGCCTCGTGTAATAGTCGATGGTGGGTCGCACGTAACTTGAAGAGGGCAAAGACAATGAAATCGGAGATTAAAACTGTTAACAGACAACTTATTTGGCTATCGGCGCTGTCCGTAGCTTCAGTCGCTATCGGCTTTAAGGCGCTTGAGCCGGCCTATGCCAAAAATTCCGCCGGCACGACCTTGATCGACGCGGAGTGGGAGAATTGTCTGAGAACCCACTTTGAAAAACGACTGTTCAATTATATTGATGCTAGCGACGAGCAAGAGAAGAAACTGGACGCCCTGTTCAAAGAGCGCCAAGAAGAAACAAGGCCAACAAGAGAAAAGCTGCGTGAGGGTGCAGTAGAGTTAGCGAAAATGTTTGCCGGTGAAGATGCCTCGGACAATCAGATTGAAGCGAGGGTGAAAGAACTGAGAGCAATGCGCGAGAAACTGGCAGATGAGCGCCTGGAGACAGCACTGAAGGTGCGTCATATTCTCAATCCCGATCAACGAGATCTGATTGCCAAACGGATAATCAACCGGCTGTCTGGGAACGAGAGGCACCGTTTTTTGAAGGATCTATAAATGACGCAACAGGGAAGGGCATTGGCGCTCAAAGGCTGGTATGGCATCATATTGCCGGCCCTTTCCTGTCCCATCAACATTCTTGCCCACAAGCAAGAAGGTGCCCTTAACGGGAGTGATCAACAGCCCGCCAGCGACGGAGAATTGGTCAGGCTTACATTGGGCGGGAATAAACGTGCCTACGAGGCTCTGGTGAGGCGCTATCAAAAGCTGGTTTACAACGTGGTCTATCAGCTATGTCAAAAACACGAGATGGCCGCCGATCTGACTCAGGAAACATTCTTGCGCGCTTACCGGGCTCTTTCCAGCTTCGATCAATCGGCTAAGTTGAAGCCCTGGCTACTGCGCATTGCCACCAATTTGAGTCTGAACGCGTTGCGCGATAATCGCGAGCATCTATCGCTGGAATTCATGCTCGAAGAGCATCCCGACTGCGAACCTTCTTCAAGTTCCAATGTCGAGCAGGAAGTGGAGCTGAAATTGTCACAAAAAATGCTGATGGAGGCGTTGGTCAAGCTACCGCTCAGACATCGCACCGCCTTTCTACTGCGTTATCAGCATGATTTGTCTTACGCTGAGATCGCCTACACTCTCAAAGAAACAGAAAGCAGTATCAAGGCGTTACTATTCAGAGTGCGAGAAACCCTGAGAAAAAATCTTTTGCGTGAATTAGCTCAGGAATACTCATCCGATAAAGCACAGGATAACAATTGAGGGGCCCCATGGAAAACTTTCAGTGTCAAAAAATTCGAGAAGAGATAGCGATGGGCGACAGATTATCCTCATCTGCAGAAAACACGACGAAATCCGAAGTCGATCGCCATCTTCGCGATTGCGAAAATTGCCGTGCCTGGGCCGAGCAATCAGATCAGATAGTCAATTTGACTAAGGAGATACCACAATTCGACGTACCGGAAGCAGTCACACAGAGAATCCTGCAAGCGGTTGCCGAAGAAAACAAACCTTCTTTCTTGAGCAATGACTATGGCATATGGCTGGGCGCAGCAGCCGTGACAACGCTGGCAGTCTTCGTTCTGTCAGACACGGTGGAAAATCTTGAAGGTCTCGCTTCCTGGTCGGTCGGGCTGGCAGTGATTATGATCGTCAGATTGGTGATCTTGCGTTTTCCTTCCCCCAAGGCGGTTCATCAATGATGCGGGGTAGACAGTCTTATTACAGGTGGATTTTTGCTCTCATCGGCTGCCTTTTCTTGACGCTGGCGGCCGTGACGCCGCTGCCAACTGCAATTGCTCTGCCCCAGAACAATCAAGCCAATCAATTGAATGAACTAGAAGCTACTCGGGCTGATGGCCTGGAGGCAAAAGACTCAGGTAAGACTGTGACCGAACAACAACTCTTGTCTAAACCACTGAAGATCGATGAACGCCTGGAGCAGATGTCTGAGGAGAACATTCAAAAACATCCCTATCTGCGTTTCAGAAGGGCGATGAATCGGCCGCCCCTAATCAGGAGATGCTTTTTCTATCTGACTTTGTTTGGTGTGATCGTTTTACTGCTCAGGCGAGACGACATTCTTAAAGCCAAGGACGTCTGTCGGAAGAAATTTTTCCGGAGCTTCGCCATTGGTTTCATCACCCTGCTCTTGTTGATGCTCCTTTCACGTCCTTTGTATTTGAGCGAGATCGGCATTCCCCTGGCATTTGCCTTCATTGCTATTTTGGAATTAGGTTTAAGTCTTGGTCTGGTTGTCAGCGCTTCACTAATCGGAGAGAAAATTGCCGATTTAGCCAGGCTGAACAAAATTGCCTGGCTTATCCGCAGGCCCTCTTGCCAAAGTATTGTTCATTTGGTCTTAGGCGCGCTGCTCTTCAGTGCCATCTTGCTGATTCCCGGTATTGCACATTTACCGAGAATAGGTACCAGGATTGTCGTGTTGATTGGTATTGCCGGCTTGGGCGCTTTCGTCAAAAGCAAGTACAACCAATACTCTTCTGAAAATCAGTGAGTATTACCTCCGGATCGGATCCGACGAGCGCCTCGCTCTCCTCATTTTTCTCTTGCGACAGGCGACGCTGTTTTGGCTTGCCCAATTATTAAGGAAGTGTTGCCGTTTGTTTACGATTTAACTGTTTTTTGGCTGGTAGTGCCGATTTCGGTAAAACCAGAATGGGACGGCTTGAACGACCGATTTGGCAAATTCGCTATCAGATAGTTAAACGTCGGTCCGATAAACAGCCTCTCGCCTTTGAGAATAGGGACTGATACCATTGTCAGGAAGTTCTTCTGATACCGGCTTGCGGCACTGCTGCTTACCGTCAGAGGCTTATTGTTACTGACAAGCCACAATGAGCAGGGGAGATCCTGAGATATGAACACCGGTGATACAGCATGGGTTCTAATCTCCTCCTCGCTAGTCATGTTGATGACACCCGCCATCGGCTTATTTTACGGTGGCATGGTGCAACAGAAGAATCTGTTGTCCACAATCATGCTCAGTTTCATCACCTTACTAGTAGTCACCCTACAGTGGATAATCTTTGGATATTCACTTAGTTTCGGAGCCGATCACGGCCATTTGATCGGGAGCTTGAGTGGTTTGGGCTTAGCCGCTGCCACCATGAGCCAAGTCTCGACTTATGCTCCCACTATTCCGCAATCGGCCTATATGCTCTTTCAAATGAAGTTTGCCATCATTACACCGGCGCTCATCACCGGGGCATTCGCTGAACGAGTTCGCTTTCCTGCCTTCATTCTATTCACTCTTATCTGGTCCACGCTTGTATACGATCCTGTAGCTCACTGGGTCTGGGGCGACGGCGGTTGGCTGAGAGGGATGGGTTGTCTTGATTTCGCCGGAGGCACGGTTGTTCATGTCACTTCAGGTGTGGCAGCACTGGCAACCTCAATAGCTCTACACAAGAAGAAGCGAATGGTGGCAGATCCTCGTTTCAGCCCGTTCAGCGTACCTCTCACTCTATTTGGAGCGGTACTGCTCTGGTTTGGCTGGTTCGGCTTCAATGGTGGCAGTGCCCTGGCCGCCAATGCAGTGGCTGTGCAAGCCCTGGTCACAACAAACGTGGCGGCAGCAGCGGCAGCACTAACCTGGATGGTACTCAGTCTATATAAAGGCAAACCGAGCGCAGTGGGTACAGCAACCGGAGCAGTGGTCGGGCTGGTGGCCATTACACCGGCATGCGGCTACGTAGACACTTTCTCTTCGATCATTATCGGCGCAGTTGGTGCTGCTCTGTCGTTCTTCTCGATCAAACTTGTCGAGAAATTGGGCATCGACGATTCCCTCGATGTTTGCGCTTGCCATGGCATGGCCGGCACATGGGGCGCGCTTGCTACCGGCATCTTTGCCAGCAAGCTGGTTAATCCTGCCGGCGCCGATGGGCTTATCCACGGCAATTGGCACCTGTTTTTGGCGCAAGCGACCGCTACCATCGTCGTCTGGATTTTCAGTTTTTGCGTCACTTATGCCATCGCCAAAGTCGTCGATCTTTCCATCGGTTTTACGGTTAGCCGCAAAGAACAGGAAGTTGGATTGGATGTCGCCCACTACTGGGACGACAACCTGGAAACTCAGACCAGGCCACCTTTAGTGGAAGTTTGAGCGCCGCTTAAGTTTTTCCTCGATTTGACTAATACGACATTTCTTCCTAAGCTGGAGAAACGGGGGTAGTAGCTCACCTTTCATTGCTGAGGAGCAGGTTATGGACTACGAGAAATTGCGCAAGAAAAGAGAAGCAGAATCCCAAGCGCGCATGGATAAAGAGCGGGCGGAACGCAAGATAATAGAAGAGAAGGAACGACAGCGCCTGCGCAAAGAGCAAGAGAAGCGCAAATGGGACGAGCTGGCCATGGCCAAGCAAAAGCAAAGACACGGTCAAGACATTGAAGAAGCTACCCGGAGAAGCGCGGAGTTAGTAAAACAACTGGAAGAGAAAAAGCGACAGGCCCAGAATCAATAACAGACTTGGCTAAGCATCCTTATCAAGTTCAATTTCAACGTATAATTTGCTCCTCTTATATTCTCAAGAAGAGCAAGACAAATGAAACATAGCCTAAAGGTAGCTTTGCTGTTAAGCGCAGGTCTGCCTGCCTACGCAATAGACAACGTTGCTGCCTGGGCCAACGATTTCAAGCAAGCGCAGGCTGCTGCTCAGCGAGGACAGTTTGGCCAGTCGGAGCAACTGTATGGAGTTGCGCTGAAGGAAGCGGAAAAGATCGGCAAACAAAGCAGTTATGTCGGTGTCACTCTGACCGGACTGGCTGCCCTCAATGAATACGAAGGCAAATATGTCCAGGCGGAAACTCTCTATGCTCAGGCCCTGACCATCGAGGAGCAAAGCCTGCCTCCGGACAGCATGCATCTTGCTGCCCTCTATAACAATCTGGCTAGCCATTATTCTCGACAGAAGAAAATTCCTGAAGCAATTTACTTCCTGCGAAAATCGTTGCCAATAGTGGAAAAGCAGAAAGGGCCAAAGGCAGCGGAAACTTTGCTGGTTCGTCACAACCTGGCCGAATTGCTAACCCATGTTCCAGCCGCCGACCCGCTACCTGAGCTCAAGCGTACCCTGGCTCAGCGCCAGGCCAAGTTGGGAGCGAATCATAGAGAGGTAGCCGATAGCCTGAACAACCTCGCCAATTACTACATGGTGCATGACCGATTGTCCGATGCAGAACCGCTCTACAAACGGGCTCTATCCATTTATGAAGCACAATCCGGTCCCTACGACCCAAACACCTTGCAGACGAGCGAGAACCTCGGCTCTCTTTATCTGCAAACACGGCGCTATAGCCTTTCGGAATCTTATTTGAAACGAACTCTGGCAAACCGCGAAAGAACTCTCGGCGATTATAATTCCGATGTTGCCAGGACATTGGAAATTTATGCTCGACTGATGCGATTGACGAAGCGGACAGCGGAAGCGAAAGCTCTGGAAGCTAGAGCGAACCAGATCAACGGCAAATCCCAGTAGATCAAACGGGGCCAGCACAGCCATGCCGCCCTAAGCACCGGCTTCCTTTTCTTGAGGAGGAAGCGAGCGTTTCTGGTGGCGTCTGTTTAGTACTTCGGCGAAAAAGACGGCCATAAGCAAGACCGAACCACCCAGTTTGAGAAAGTATTCCTGCTGATTAACAAAATAGGCTGCCACCAGACCTAATACCGCAGTCAATCCGTAAAGTAAATAGGCCACCTTCTTTTGAGACAATCCTGCCTGGAGTAAACGATGGTGAATATGTCCAGCATCTGGCGTGAAAATCGATTTCCCTTTGGCCACTCGTCGAATGATCGCCCAGGATGTGTCGATGATTGGGAAAAAGAGAATGAGAATTACCAATAAAAAAGTCGGCACGATAAGCGTAGCCGTCGCCGCTCCTTTTATGACGCCCGTTATCGAAACCGCTCCGAGAATAAAGCCGGTTAAATAGGCACCTGAATCCCCAAGGAAGATTCTGGCCGGATTGAAATTCCACCTGAGAAATCCCAAAAGAGCGCCGGAGAGAACAGCCGCCGTCAGGGCCGCATAAGGTCGATTGATATTCGGACCAAGCGCAACCGTCCATATGGTGAGCGCCGATATAGCCGATACACCTGCTGCTAATCCGTCCATGCCATCAATGAGATTGACGGCATTGGATATGCCGACTAACCAGAGCACCGTAAGGGGAAGACTGAATGCTCCTAACTCAATCGGCGTGCCGCCATGCAAATGGATAAAACCCAGATCAAAATCAAGATGCGCTGGCATGGGAATTGATTTGATTCGCACACCCAGAGAATAAGCTGCGCATCCAGCCAGCACCTGCACAAGCAGCTTCAATTTAGCCGGCAGCGACTCGAGATCATCCACCAGACCTAAAACGAAAATCAACGTACCACCCAGAGCAATGCCAGCAAGCCCACCTTCCCCAGCTCTGGCATCCTTAGGAAAGCGTCCAGTCAGAGCAACCAGAACGGTAACCGTCAGCATGACGCTGATGTAAATTGCCACACCGCCCAATCTCGGCACGGGCACTTTGTGTATGCGCCGCTCTTCATCGGGCTTATCGACCAGATTTAAGCGCAAGGCTCGCGCCCGGATTTCAGGCGTTAGCCACCAACTGATCGCCAAGGCAATGAGAAATCCGGGAATCTGAGTTTCGTCAAAATGGCCATTGGAAAAGAACCAGGCCCAGATTACCCCAACAGCCAGAAGCAGCGCCTGGAATAGTCTAATTACCATAAAACGCAGCCTCTAATGCGGCAAGAGCATAGCTAAGGATAATTTACCTCACTCCCACTAGACGGTCCTTCAATCCGGCATAAAGCGGAAACTTCTTGCATAGGGCTGCTACGCTTTCGCGA
This sequence comes from Candidatus Melainabacteria bacterium, assembly GCA_003175915.1. Taxonomy (GTDB): domain Bacteria; phylum Cyanobacteriota; class Vampirovibrionia; order Obscuribacterales; family Obscuribacteraceae; genus PSRH01. Next base: position 12,328 of record PSRH01000060.1, read on the forward strand.
GTACGCGCTTGTACCGCTTCGTCGTCCGCACTCTTAAGGGTATCAGCAATGCACTTTCCAATTACTTTCATTTCTGGAACACCCATGCCGCGGGTGGTCACAGCCGGACTACCCATGCGAATGCCACTTGTAATGAAGGGCTTTTCCGGATCGTCCGGTATGGTGTTTTTGTTAGTTGTGATTTCCACTTTCTGAAGAATGGCGCTGGCTTTCTTGCCAGTCATACCTAATGGTCTGAGATCTACCGTTAGCAAATGATTGTCCGTGCCACCAGATACGATGACCAGCCCTTGCTCGCTCAAACTTGCTGCCAGAGCCCTGGCGTTCTCTTGTATTCGCTTTTGATACTGGATAAACTCGGGTTGCATCGCTTCTTTGAAGGCAACCGCCTTGGCAGCGATAATGTGCATGAGCGGGCCACCTTGAGTGCCGGGAAAGACAGCCTTGTCAATCACGGTTGCTAAATCCTCCTGGCACATAATCACGCCAGCGCGCGGGCCTCTGAGAGTCTTGTGCGTAGTGGTTGTCACCACCTGGGCATGGGGGAATGGACTCGGATGAAGTCCGGCCACAACTAGACCGGCGATGTGAGCGATATCGGCCATCAAATAGGCCTGCACAGCATCGGCTGCTTCCCTGAACTTGGCAAAGTCAATAATGCGTGAGTAACAAGTGGCGCCTGCCAGGATCAGTTTCGGTTTATGTTTTTTTGCCAGCTCGAAAATTTGCTCGTACTCGATCAAGCCAGTCTTAGGATTGACTCCATATGCCACGACGTTGAACCATTTACCGGATATATTCACCGGTGAACCGTGGGTCAAATGTCCGCCATGATCGAGGCGCATTCCCAAAATGGTGTCACCAGGATTGAGCAGAGCAAAATAAACGGCAGCGTTCGCTTGGGCGCCGCTGTGCGGTTGAACATTGGCGTGCGGTGCGTTGAACAGTTTCTTGACACGATCGATGGCCAGTTGCTCAACACCATCGACAAATTCGCAACCACCGTAGTAGCGTTTGCCCGGCAGTCCTTCCGCATACTTGTTAGTAAGTACGGAACCCTGTGCTTCCAGCACCGCCTCGCTAACAAAGTTTTCGCTTGGAATTAACTCAAGACCATTTTGCTGTCTGGCTAATTCTGCGGATATGAGCTTATAAATCTCTGGATCGACTTGTTCTAAATTACTCAAAACCCGCCTCCTTAGCGTCCATTTCTCAGTATCGATATTGTATCGACATTGACCGCTGTCTGTCACAAATATTACCGGCTGGCAAGCAGTTGCTGGCTGCTTCTAAACCTTAATCAAGTCAAGGGCCTTCATCCTGCGACCGGCCTTGTGCTCTATATAAGTTTGGATTAGCCTGCAGCCGGCAGTATTGGCTCGGGAGATACTGGCGCTAACCTGAGCGTTGTGCCTTTCCGGATCATGGCTGGCTGAAACAAGCGCCTGCCAAACCAACGGTGTGATATGCGTTTTAAGAGAGGAGGAAAGACCGGCTTCAGGACGGTAATCAGCAGACGCCTCGGCGACTTGATGCCGTTGCATGCGCCTGTCCTCCACAAGGCAACTCTGACAGAGGATACCGCCTAGTTCGTGATCGAAAACAGCAATGCTCGGATTGCTCAGGACCCGACGGCAACCCACACAAAAATCCAATTCGGGTTTGTATCCTAGAAGTTCAAGCAATTTCAGCTCAAAATCCAGACACAATATAGCCGGCTCTCCTTTAGCTTCAGCCTGTAAACGAAGGGCCTGACAAAGATAGCCAAAGAATATCTCAGCCTCCTCTTCGAGGCCCTCTCCGAACTGGGCAGTAAGCTCTGCGTAATATAGTCCATAAGCCAGTCTAAATAGATCTTGCCTTAATTTCGGAAAGCTTTCTATTTGCTCGGCCTGCACTATGATGTCCAGGGAGCGACCTCTGGCTAGCATTAGCTTGTTGACGTTCAGGACATCGGCCCGGCCTGCGATCTTGGTCCCCGGTTTCCTTGCTCCTTTAGCGACGGCCCTGACCAAACCGCGTTCGGCTGAAAATAGGGTGAGGATGCGGTCTGCCTCCCCCAGAGCAAAGCTTCCAACATTGATGGCTGTGAGACTGTAGTTAGGCATAACGCATGGGCTAACCTTACTTGCTCTTCGCCTGCACCTTGATCAAATTCTGCCAGTCCGAGTGAATGAGCCCCAACTGTGGCTTACCGACGATTTCGTAGCAGTGAGCTCCAAAGAAATCGCGTTGAGCTTGAGTGAGATTCTGGGGCAGGTTGGCGCTTCGATAACTATCGAAATAATTCAAACTGGCTGCCAGAGCCGGAATAGGAATACCAATCGACATGGCAGTGGTAACCGCATAGCGCCACTTATCTTGGGCAGCCACTAAAAAGGCGGCGAACTCCTTGTCCGTAAGCAGGTTCTTAGTCTCCTCGGAGCGAGAGAATGCCTGACGAATTTGCTCGAGCAATTTAGCGCGAATAATACAGCCGCCTTTCCAGATGCGCGCTGTTTCAGAAAGATTGATGTGCCAGCCATAGTTTTCCGAACCACTATGGATCAAAGCCATCCCTTGCGCGTAACTGCAAATCTTGCTGGCGTACAAAGCATCGTGCAGTGCGTCAATCAATTTATTCTTATCCTTGCTGGCAATTTTCGCCGGCTCGGGTACTTGCAAAATCTCCTGGGCAGCCACCCGTTCTTCTTTCATCGCCGAAAGTTGGCGGGCCGTCAATGCCGCATCAATAGTGGGGATCGGCACGGCCAGCTCAAGTGCGATCTCACTCGTCCATTTGCCTGTGCCCTTTTGACCGGCCTTATCCAGAATCTGATCAACAAGCGGACCCCTGCCATCGGAGTCTTTTACAATCAATATTTGAGATGTAATTTCGATCAAGAAGGAATCGAGAATACCCTTGTTCCAGGTGGCGAATACTTCGGCAATCGCATCCACAGACAGAGCCAGACCGCGGTGAAGAATGTCGTAAACCTCAGCAATCAATTGCATATCACCATATTCGATACCGTTATGAACCATCTTTACAAAATGGCCGGCACCGTCCGGGCCAAGATATGTCACGCAGGGGCCATCATTCACCTTGGCAGCAATCGCTTCCCAGATCGGTCTTATCTCTTCATAAGCTTTTTCATCGCCACCAGGCATAAGCGATGGTCCGAGCAAGGCGCCCTCTTCGCCACCGGAAACTCCGGAACCAATTAAAGAAAATCCATGAGTTGCCAGTTCTTTCGCTCTTCGCCTTGTGTCCTGAAAGTGTGAATTACCGCCATCGATAATGATGTCGCCCTTCTCCAGATATGGTTTGAGCGATTCGATCGTCTGATCGACGGCATCGCCAGCCTTTACGAGGAGCACTATTTTGCGCGGCCGCTCCAGCTGGGCGATGAATTCCTTCGGGTCATGGCATCCGGTCACTGCCTTCCCCTGGGCTCTTCCTTGCAAAAAATGATCGACCTTCTCCTTGGTTCGGTTAAAGACCGCGATCGGAAAGCGGTTTCTTTCAATGTTTAAGGCCAGGTTTTCACCCATTACGCCCAATCCGATCAAACCTACCTTGGCTACCGCTTCCATCAGTACCTCCACTCGAAAACCAGGTTTCTATCCTGAGAAGCATGCTCAGCCACCAAATCTCAGGCAACCACCGGCAAGTCTAGCCCATAGGCTCACGAAAAAGAATGAAAAGCGAGGAAGGTCAACTTCAATCCGGGATCTCGTCGTCGGACTGAACGTTCACCACCTTGACGCCCCGACCATTAAGAAAATCGAGGACGTCCTGACTGCGGGCACCCATGGGCCAGAGTGGTACTTCCATTTGCATATAGGGGGCGTGAAAAATAATGCAGGCCGAATCGGTATATGGATAATATTCGGCATACTTTATGTCATTGAGGAGGACCATCTGAGTGGAGCGCTTATGTTTCAGCCTGTCCTCAACCGTCAGTACTGCATCCATATCGGTAAGCTCAAAGACATAATTTGAGCAAGCGTCGCGAATGAGCGCCCGCGTAAAAAAGCTCAAATAAAGAGCAAAAAGGATGACCGACCCGAATAGCGCCAGTCCGAAAACAAGAAGTTTAAACACGACAAAACAGGCCACTCCCAGCCAGACAGCCAGAAAGACCCAACAAAAAACCAGGGCGCAGACAAGCGGCAGCAAGCCTTTACGCTGGCTGTAGCCATTTGAGACGA
>PSRH01000066.1 GCA_003175915.1 Candidatus Melainabacteria bacterium
TTCGTTCTTCAGGGTTAGTTGGGCATCAATCACGGGGGTGCTCCTTTCTTGCTTGCTCATTTACGGGCCCGCGTGAGATTGGCTGCCGGGCTTCGGAAACTAAATGGTTGTTCTCGGTCCAGATGGTCCGGCGAACAATGCGAGGGTAATAAACAATTGCTGCGGTCATAATTTGTACCTATAGAAAGCAAAAAACCGCAGACTGTAGATCTGCGGTTCACCTGGAGGCTGCGTTCGTCCTAATTCACCCCAGATGAACCTCCATAAACCAAAAATAAAAACCAGCTCGATTGATCATTTCTAAATAGGGCGGACCGGAACTGAATCAAGGTGAGCCATGCTATCCCAGTGAAAAGTACCTGTCAATTAATTGAACGATCCTGTAAAGCTGATGCAAACATTTGCAGACCGCCCTGGCAGCCGGCCATCACGCCAGGCAGGATTCTGTTCCTTGTTAAGCGATAGGCCGTTTCAGTCATCGCTGCCTACCTCGCCCAAACATAATCGGTGATGTTGTTATTGCGGCGAATCGCGCCTTGATAGTAATCCGTCTCCGGGGGATTTGTCTGAATTACGCGCATTGGACGCCGTGGCTGACGAACGTGGGCAATCCTGAAGGTGGATGACCTTGCTCGCCGTCTTTCCGGTGCCGGCGCGCTCACTTCGGTTCCGGCGCCTTGGTACTTGATGGCCATCAGATAACCAGCAGGCGTGGGCGTCTTGGCATAATAAGCGCGATTATAGTCTCGCCAGACCTGAGCCATTACCGAGCCGCCTGTAACGTTGTGCCCGGCAATAGGCAAGTTGTGGTCGTTGCCACCCCAGACGGCTGTCACCATATCTGGTGTGAAGCCGACGAACCAGATGTCGCGGGCCTTGTCCGCCGTGCCGGTTTTTCCTGCTACCGGTCGTCCGGCCAGTTTTGCCTGGGTTCCGGTACCGTGTTCCACTACTTCCTGGAGAAGATCTACCAAATAAAACACTGGCTCATCGGGAAATACTCTTCTCACTTGGGGTCCGAAAGAAGCGATCGTATGTCCGGAGCGATTGTCAATTCTCCTTATCGCCCAGGGCTTTATGTACAAGCCACCCCGCGCAAATGTTCCGTAGGCTCCGATCAGCTCAAGAGGCGAAATCGCGGCGCTGCCTAAGGCAAGAGAGTAATTTTGCGGTAGCGGCGTTGTTACTCCCGCGAGCCTTGCCGTATTTACGACATTGCTTATCCCCACCATTTGCGCCACACGCACTGCGCAGACGTTGCGAGAATTAGCAAGAGCGCTCCTTACTGTAATCTTGCCCATATATCTGTGGTCGAAATTGACTGGGCTGTAGATCTTTCCGTCCTCGACAGGAATTTTGATTGGTGCGTCGTCGATGCGACTATTAGGATTAATCTGATTTTCGAGAAAGCCGGTCAGATAGACAAACGGCTTAAACAATGAACCAACTGTATGCGGATTGGTAGCACTGTTCCATTGATTGCTCCAGTAATCATGAGCACCACCAACGATGGCGCGAATGGCGCCGTCCTTGGCTCCCATAGAAATGAGCGCTTCGTTAGAAACACCCCTCGGTGCCCGCACTATTTCCCGGGCCAGTGTCTGCTCCGCCGCTTCCTGTGCCACGCGATCAAGATTGGTGTAAACATGCAAACCCTCACGTCGCATCTCTGCTTCCGTAAAATGCTGTCTGAGAAAATCCAGAACGAAGCTTACATAATAAGGATATCGATTAAACGGGTGAATGACCACGCGCGAGTTTATGCTCTTGAAGACAAGCATCTTGCTTTTGGCCCATGAGCATTCCCGTTGACTAATATAGCCGTATTCAACCATGACATCGAGCACTTGCCATTGACGAACAAAAGCCTCCTGTCGGTGTTCAGGATCGCCGTAAAACGACGGAGCGCGAATGAGACCAGCAAGAAAAGCTCCTTCTGCTAAAGACAAATCCCAGACATCCTTACCAAAGTACTTGAGCGCTGCTTGCTCTATACCGTGGGCGCCATTGCCGAAATAGATCTCGTTCAAGTACATGGCAAGAATCTCGTCCTTGGAATAATGTTGCTCGACCGACAATGCCACAAGCATTTCCGCTACCTTTCGGTCGATAGTCCTCTGTTCGTCCCCATAGAAGAGGTTCTTTACTAATTGCTGGGTGATCGTCGAGCCGCCCTGCTGCATGCGTCTTGCCTGTAGATTGGCCAGCATCGCTCTGGAAATACCGCTTAAGTCAAGCCCTGGATGCTGATAGAAGCGGTGGTCTTCGGCCGCCAAAACAGCCATTTGTACCCCCCTGGGTATCTGACTTAAGGGAACCGCTATGCTGGTGCCGCCCAGAGGAACGTTGCAAATCAGCTTGTCCTTCGAGTCATATATCTGGATAGAGTCTGCCCCGTGGTACTGGTTAAGGGTTTTCAGGTCCGGTACTCGGGACATCTGAAAGGCTACGGTAACGATCAGGACGGCAATGGTTCCTAGGGCGATTACGCCCACCGGACCCATGATCATTTGAAAGGTGCGATGAACGAATATGAGAATGTCATGGACATTATCGATAAACCAAACTTTTAAGAGGCGCAACATTACCGGACAGCCGTGCTCCTTGGGCTTATAGAGCCAATATAAGACATCTTAAGGCATTCGGCGAGGCTTCGCTTGCTCTTTATACCGGGCTTTCTTATTTTCACCCGTCCCTGATGGACTTCGACTTCGCTAATGCGAGCCGTGGAGGGCGATAAAGAGAGCAACTAATATAAAAAACAGCATCCACAGCATATAGAAAACTGCCTCAGAATCGGTTAGTTTTTTCCAGAGCGTCGTGTTATCGACCGATGTTGTTACAGCTACCGTACTACTTGGTTGCCTAAGGATCGATGGTGCCTTTGTAAGTAGGTTTTGTAAGTCGTTCTGCAGTTGTTCGATCTTTTGATAGCGCTGGTTCGGATCTTTGGCTAGTGCTTTGAACACGACATATTGCAGACCGGGCGTCCAGCTTATTTCTGGTCTAACTCTGTCTAGACGCACGGGCATTTCGCTCATGTGCTTATTCATGGTTTCGAATGCGGTGCGCGCACAATGGGGTGGCTTACCTGTCAAAGTTTCATACATCACACAGCCAAGTGAATAGCAGTCTGACCGACCATCAAGTTCCTTGTCCAGGCATTGTTCCGGGCTCATGTACAAAATACTTCCCAGCATCTCACCTGTTTGGGTGAGCTTCAGCACAGTATCACCTGTTGTCGGCAGGATTTTGGCAACGCCAAAATCCAGTACTTTAACAAGCAATGTCCCATCTTCCGAATTGATCAGCATGATGTTGCTCGGTTTCAAATCCCGGTGGACAATTCCCTTTTCATGGGCCGCGTTCAAAGCCGCGCACACTTGAACAAAAATGGCGATCGACCGTTCCAAAGGTATCCAACCAGCCGCATTGATAGCGTCTTGTAAGCTAGTGCCTTCTGCCAAGTCCATTACAAGAAAGGGCACACCGCTTCTCATTTTTTCAAATCCACGCACTGGCAAAATGTTTGGATGCTTTAGCAAACGCGCCGTTTTTGCTTCTTGTTCGAAACGTCGCATGATCGTTGGATCAGAGGCAAGATGGCTGTGCAGAATTTTCACTGCAACGGTCTGATTCGTCTTGGAGTCCGCTGCTTTGTAAACCGTACTTGTGGCACCTTTGCCGATCAAGGACAGAATGCGATAGCGATCGTTTAGTACTTTCCCCTCGAACGAATCATGATCGACCGTAGACGAAATACCGGGTACCTGATTAGTGTTCTCAATTAGGACTGACTCTCTTTCGGTAATTTCACCAACGGCTGATTGGTCCGAAGCCTCCTTGAGATCCTTCTGGACGATTTTAATCGATTCGGGCTCTTTGTACTGTTCGTTCATGCCGTTAGATGCTAGCCGCTGCAAATAACCATTTTATGCCCTGCAAAACGGCAGTGTGCTATCGGTCAGAAACATTCATCTTGCTCAGTTCTGGCGCCGTGGCGGAAGAATTACTTTTTCTCGCGCCCGTACCATGGCGAAACTGCGGATTCTCGATAACTGGCGGGCATATCTTCCAGTCGGCCGGTCTTCCCGTCCCACGGGTCGTATACCATTACTTGGCCATTTGGATACTTAACCTCAACCCAGGAGTGGTCATCGTGGTAGGCTTGGCGAACTTGCAATCCGGCAGCAGAGGGAAGGTCGGGATTGTTGATCATCATTTTGTGGATCATATGTGCCATAGAAGCTGCTTGCTCGGCACAATTGCCCCATTTGCGGTTGTGATCGAGGCGTTCCTGTACATCCTTGAAACAAGCAGCCCACTTCTCCGGACCCACGTCCATCATTCCGTTCTTATCCTTGCCTGGGCTGATCACCGCTTTACGACATTCTAGATCCTGCCATTCCGATGCATGTTTTGTAATCCCCGTGCCACCCCACATACCAAGACTAAAGACTCGTAAAGTCGATTCCGCCAAAGCCCTGGGTACCTGGATCGCCTTATTGCTCGAATTGATATCCGAAACAAGTCGCGAGCCGTTGGAACATATTAAGTCGTGCACTTCCTTGCGGGCCTTTTCAGTGGCAGGCTCAGGTTCGGCGTCCCCCTTTTTCCCATCTTCGCGGCAGAGGAACTGGTCGCCGGCCCTTCCAAAAAGAAGCAAAGCCGGAAGAGCAGATTTAGTAGGCGAACAATCCGGATACCTGAGTCCATCTATATTGCCAGGTAATGAGGACAATCCTAATCGGCCAACATCAAAATCTTTGTTTGAATTAAATCGTGATCCGTTCCCGTCGCTATTTTCAAACGAGGATCTTCTATCTGCTCTAAGTGACATTTCCAGGTTGCCGTGAGTTATCGTGACGAGATTAGCTCGCCAACTGTCAATTTACGCTAAAAGACCAGGTGATGTCTGTCCAGCACACTACATTTGAACGATGAGATTGGCTGCCAGAGCCGTAATATCACTTGTAGCTATGATTACTTTTCTCCGCCACCACGCAGACAAGCGCTTCTCAAGCGTCTTTTGCTATCAGCACCGCTCTTCGGTCGAAGGAAGCGAGGCAAGAAAGTTCTGCAAACAGGCATAGCTTTCATCTGGATTGTCTAATAGCATGAAATGTCCGGAGCTTTCTATTTGATGTGAGGAGATCGAATCAGGCACGGCCAGCAATTTCTGCCGGTTTTCTTCGCCATAGACAAATAAACAAGGGCACCGCGCCGAAGCAAACAGTGCCGCTAGCTTCTCACTCTTGCTCCATTCAACAATTGACAGGCTGGATTTGTAGAAGACATAGTCAGGAATGTCTTCTAACCAGATTGCACGCTGCGGACCTTCACGGCCGACCTGGGCCTTTAGATCGGGGTAGAGGTTAGCTCTGAAATTAGCATAGTCGCTATTGGCAACTTCCTTGCTCGCGCCGCAATCAGAGAATTTCAGGTTGCCTTCCATGTTGACAAATCCTCGCAGAATGTCAGCGAGAGGATCAAGCAATAAGACTCCGATCATGCCACCAAGACTATGTCCAATTAGAACAGCCCGCCGAATCTTGATTAACCGGAAAACTTCCTGAACAACAGCCGCCTGATCTTCGACGGAGTAGCTAAACCCATGGGGTTTTGCTGACCGGCCAAAACCAACCAAATCTACCGCGATTTTGCTGTAATCGCGCAAGAACGGCTGGCAAAGCAGCTCGCTAAAGAGTTTGCTGTTTGATTGAAGCCCATGAATACAGGCGATCCAATCTCGGCCATTCTCTTCCAGACAAGCGGCAACATCAAGAACAGTGTCGCGAAATGGAACCTTCAGGTGTTCTTGACGCACGAGCTCTCCCTGGTTGGCTTAGAGCAATTCTAGTGCAAAGTGTCACAAATGGCTGCACAGCTCTCTATTTCTGTAGTATGGTTGAACAGGGAGAGCTTGACGACTCCATACGGTAAACGAAATGTCTTCACGCAAACGCGATCAGCACAATTTTTTTGATGAGTGGTCCTTGCTGCGTATGGATTTTCTCAAAAATCTGGGGCGCAAGATTTTGCCGGCCGGGCATTGGGAGCATGAGCAAAACCAGGGAACCGTATACTTAACTTTCGATGATGG
>PSRH01000169.1 GCA_003175915.1 Candidatus Melainabacteria bacterium
GGGGTTTTTTGAAGATAACGCCACATCCATAATCGCAATCAACCGTGAAATACTCAACCGAATCGTTGTCCAGCACAAAGTCAATGAATGCCTTATACGTGACGCCGCACCAAACATATGAGATAAACTCCGGGACAGCGCACTCCTTGTTCGGCGGATCGCAGTCATGCACAATCAGTGCGCCGCCTGGCTTTAGTATTGAGAATGCATCGTGCAGATCGCGCAAGGAGCACAGATATGTGTGATGTGGGTCGACAAGGATGACATCAAATTCAAGTCCTTTTTCCCTTATCTCTTGCAGCGTGGTTGAAGTGTCTTCTCCGTCTAATCGAAAATCAATAGGTAACCCATCATCTTCGAAATAGACGGCGTATCTGTACACAAGCCGTGAGCAGCTTTCGAATCCCGCTTGAGCACGGGCATATTCACGCCCGGTAGTACCAGTTGTGAGTTCAAAGTAACGCCTGTAGCCAAAGGCACGAGCAAGATCGATGGCTATGTTTATTTTACCGAAGCATGAATTGGGTTTATCAACCATCAGGGAATTCGGCACAAGCACAGAAATGGCATTTAGCGACCGTGACATTATATCCGCTGGCAGTGTTTTTTGTCCGTGCCGATCCTTTCCCTGGAACAAAGCAGGCGGGAGCCAGAGGATGAATATCCTGGGCTGTTCAGACTCGGCCCAGCCTTTATCTTGCTTCTTCATCTTCGAGCCTTCATAATCTTTCTTATGGTTGTTGATCCTTCAGACGATCTTGTCATATATCCACACCGGCGGAAGTTGCCTCTTGCTGTCTTTGCCTGTGCTTTAGTGGCGATCACTGCATTCCAATTTGTGCCTGCAGCCAATGTGGTTTGTGCTCCACAGAACCCTTCTCAACGTGTTGAAAGCGTCGCTGTGACAAACGCCCGAACTTTATTTGATCTGATACGTAAACTCGAACGGTTACGACTATTGAAGACGACTGACATAGAAAAGATTTTGGGTGTACAAATTTCCGATCACGCTCGTGAGTTTCTCTGGTTTGAACCGCGTCATCAGATTTCGATGAGTAAAGAACAGTTGTCGTACCCAGGTGATCCGTTGAGCAAAAACATGGCGCTAACGGCGAATTCCGTCAGTAGAATCATAACAATACGTGTTTCACCTGCGTGCCAAATTACAGCTCAGATGGTGCGCAATTATTTTGGTAAGCCGACCAGCGAAAAACGCGAGGCGAACGAAGTAGATGATTATGCAAACGGCGCCGAATTCTTTGACGCGACACGTCTTGTATATGAGCGCAAAAAGGGTTTCACAGAGTTTATTGCTGTCCAGTGTATAGGCGTCGGTCGCCGGCCGAAGAATAGCGGCGATAACCTAGTTACCTCTGTAAGAGTATGTGACCGGGGCCGGTACACCGTTCATTAGCAAGCAGCTCTGGCGGACGCTCACTATTGAGCTAAAGTACCGTGGACACCATCAACAAACCAGCTCATATCCAAAAAGTCCTTTTCATCCAATTGTTTTCCTGCTGCTATTCGTTCTTTGCCTTTGTTGTCTTTGAGAGGGCCTTTGAAGACTGCTAATTTGCCGCTTTCGATGAGCTTTTGCTTTGTGAGTACTTCTTTCTGAACAGACGCGGGAACGACTTTCCCGAGTGAAGATAGCCTGATAATTCCCAGATCTCCCTCCATACCCCCGGTGTAAGCACAGGGCTTCCAGCTGTGATCCATGACCGATTTGGCCATTCGTACGTAGAATGGTCCCCAATCCAAACATGCACCAGTTAGCCAACCCTTGGGTGCCAGTTGATGTCCATCCGTATAAAATCCAAGGGAATACAGTCCAAGCGATTCACAAGCAGGCAGAATGCTATTTTGATTGTCCTGGGCATGAGCAATAACATCGCAATGCGCTTCCGCAAGACTTTTTACTGCTTCTGCTTCTAGCGGTGGATCAGACCAACTATTTATGAACATAACTTGAGTTTCCGCTTTTGGATTTACTGATTTGGCTCCAAGCATGAAAGCATCGATGGAATGGATGATATGAGGAATGGGGTGTGCGGCTATGAAACCAAGCTTGTTAGTTTTGGTCATGCGTCCGGCGACTATACCTGACAAATACATAGCCTGATATTGATCTGTTGAGACCGTACCCAGATTTTTTGCGGTCTTAAAACGATTGACTTGCATGAAGATAACATCAGGATGCCGTGCCGCGACTCGCATAGCTGGTTCCAGGTAACCGTAGGAGGCCGTAAAAATGAGCTTGTTCCCCTGGACAATCATCTTTTCTAGAACTCGTTCCGCTTCCGCACTCTCGGGCACTTTTTCAGCGAAAGTGGTTTGCACTTGACCCTTTAAATGGGACTCCAAGTACAAACGCCCTTGATTAACGCTGTAATTCCAGCCGAAATCAGATACGGGACCAACGTTCAGAAAGCCTACTTTTAGCGGAGCTTTGTTCTCATCAGCTTTAGCGGTTGATGTACTAGCCACGCAAATCGAGAAACCCAATAGAGCAAAAAATAAATTCAAGCAACGTTGGGCTTTTCTACTCATAGACATGGAATTTTATCCTTTATGTATTCTTGCGCTCAGATACTCTTGATTCGTGCTATTTTCGACACTTTGCTTCCCCTGACAATGAGATGGCGCGTCAGGTAAGTCTATCCTATTCTTTCCTATTTACAACTGAACGCGGTTAGTTCTGGGCATGTTCATCAAGCAACCCGATCTTGCCAAAGGCAGATCGGATTGCTGAAATTGCGGTTTGAGTTCCAAAACGCAGTTGCTCAGAAATGATGTTGCGGGAATTTCTTGAGGAAAGTTTTTAGTGAACGAATTATTCTTTCGGCTTAGGCTTTATAGTGCCGGCCTTCATTATTGTCGGTGAATCCTTGTCACCTCTTTCGATGGCTTTCGCTATGTCTTCCGGTTTGTCACCGGGTTTTCTCAGGACCATGTAGTAGTCCGTCGACCCATCTTTTCGCTCTATCATTCCCATGTTGATTCGATTTGGCGATCCGGCTTTTTTGAGTTCTTCATTCATTTTGGTCCCAAGTGCGATCAAACCGTCACGCACATCGGTCGGATCATCCTTATGAGTTTTTCTAAGTTCTTTGAAGACCGCTTCAATGGCCGCTTTGGCGTCTTTGCCAAGGTCACCCTTCTTAGCCGCGTCCATCAGGTCTTTTCCAGCCTGCTCTGGTGTCAGCTCCTTTTTGTCATCTTTCTTGTCACCTTTGCCATCTCCTCCTTTTACCCCGGGCTTATCGTCTCCCAATAGCCCCAAACCGGCTAGGGTGAGAGCCAGACGTGCTGAGTCGTCCTCTGGTCTACGGACTCCTTCAATTCTATCTGCCATATAGTTTCTCCCTCATGTCGAGAAGCATACCGAGAGTGCTGCAAGTCGAGCCCGCTATCGAGGGGCAGTGTCATAGGTGGGCACCACCTGCGGTAGTACCTCCATGCGAAGATGGTGCACCAATGCACTATGACGTGGTCGCCGAGAAATGTTGAACCATTCAATAACGGTCCAAATGCGCGGCGCCTGGTAATTGCAGAGATTGTTTTTAGATTCGCGATTATAACTACTACGCCAAAGGAGCAAGAGGTTCTGCCCCGACGACGTTGTAATTTTCAAATATCAAGGGCCAATGTTACAAGCGCTATGAGCAATAGTCAAGTGAGAAACTGCTGCAAACCTCGTGATATTGCGGACCTCACGAAATAATCACGCGTGGATTCGACAGCAGATTTGTCCACGCAACAGCACTTCTGGTTCGTCATTCGAACTGTTGCTTGAGAACTTCTTCGATTCGTTTAGCAGTAGATTTTTGTTTGCGCATCAAGCTTGAGAGCTCTTCAGCTGTCGTCACCTGGCATAAACTAACGAGTAGTCCGAAAGAAAACCGGGAACTGAGCAAGTAATTCTTACTAGTTTTCATCACCGTTTGCTGGAGTTTCTGCTTATTCAGCATTTTCAGAGTGTTCTGTACGTTGAGATGACTCGCTAAACTGAACACCGCTACTAGTTCTGCCTCTGTGGCCATTGGCAATGTATGAGCGATGACAATATTATCGGTTCCTATGATCACCGAGCCAAGTATTTGTTTGCTTGAATCAAGAGGTTTGAGAATACTTTTTAGTTCGATATCTGCTTCTTCACTCAGGCTATGCCATCCTGCTGATGGAGGACCACCCCAAGTTAGTTTTTGAATTTTTTCGATGTCTCGGTTGTCCAATAGAAATTTGCCAATAGAGGCAATTCTGCCCGAGCTACTAGAATCAGGCAGATCTTTTAACGGCGCCAGTCTGCCGATTCCCCCGCGAGCCCGCTGTTCTTCTGGCGGGGAGCTCTCTTTCACACCAAGGTTATCAGTAAATATTTTGTCAATCGCTTCATCAGTCAATTGGAATAATTGTCCCTTCGATCGCTGCGCCTCTTGCTTGGACTGAACGCGGGTCGCTGAGTCAGCCGGCCAACTCGCTTGCTGAACTACCTCTGATCGGCAAAACCTACAAAGCTTAGCTTCGCGCCTTATTCTCTCTGAACAAAATGGGCATGGACGAAAGATGTCGTCGGATAAGCCATATTGGCAAAATCGGCAGACAGTAGCCCGGGTTTTGATTTCCTCTCCGCAGTTCGGGCAAGGAGTTAAATCTTTCTGTGAATGAAATTCGTGCATAGTAATTGCTCCATCAGTGGAGGTTTTTCAGCAGCCCCAGGGCTAGTTGCGAAAGTTACGCTCCTTTCGGTTTGTCGACCGGCGCGCTCTTTGGCGTTGATGACTCGCCTTTCTCCTGGTTGACTGTTGGCAGAGCTAAGCTAACAGAAGCGGCTCGACGAGGTTTGATTGGATTCCTTGGAACCGGGGCACCTTCAGGCGGTTCGCCGGAGGCGTGCGGCGGTTCAGACAAATCTGATCGGCAAAGCCGACACATTTTGGCTGACTGTCTCACCATCTCGGCACAAAAGGGGCACTTTTTGAAATGAGCCGGCGACAGCCCATACTTACAAAATCGGCACATGACGGCTGTGCGCTGAACCGGTTCTGCACAGTTCGGACACTCTAAGGGCTGGCCTGCACTTTCAAGCATCTTTCAGAATGGTCCCATCGACTGTATCAATATCTTTTGTACCCAAACTGTACAAGATCATGCTCAATGGAGCTTAGAAATCTTGGATTCTAACCAAGTCGCTAGAAGCATTAGGTAAAAATTCAAGACGCACTCGTAGGTTTTCGCCAGTGAAAAACGCAGCTAAGGTGATAACAAGATAGCATCTACTATCTCTGAGGCTTCGGCATCCGCTTGACTGGAGCAAGCATTTTAAGTGCCTCATGGTCGTTATTAGCGTGCTATTTACGATGCCTGGCGGATTCTGATCAGGTAAGATGGCCTATGAGAACTCGCTCCTTTAGCTTAGCCAATGACGAAACAGTTTGACTGGGTGAATCTGAAGAACGAAGCTCACCAAGCGTTTGAGCGCGGTGATTTTGATCAATGCTTGGTCATTCTGAATGGTGCCAAGCGACGCATCGATAAGTTAGCTAAGACAGATCTTCATTTTGCTTTTGTCTCCAAGATGACTGGCTGCTGCCTGGCCCAAAAGGGTGACCTCGAGTCGGCTATTCAGAATTTCGTGCGGGCAGTAAAAATATATGAGTACAAGGCTGACTCGGAAGTAGTGAAAAGTCTGAGCTGGTTGGGCTGGTGCTTATATCACCTTCGGCATTGGCGGGAAGCGGCGATCAGCTTTCAGAAGGCTATAGAAAAGCAGCGCGAGCTGAAGCTAGAGGATGACGATCAGATGTTGCACATGCTGACGCACGCCGGTGCTGCACTTTGGTTTTCTGGTAACCGGACGGCAGCACTGCGTACATTCAAGGAGGCGGTTGAGGTAGGTTCAGCACCGACTGCTTCGTTGCTCAACTGCGGGTTCCTCTGCGAGATGCTCGTCGACCTCGCGACGGGACGCTACGGAAGGAAAACTAGCTCCCCGGCATTGCCTAAATTGATTGCACAGGCGAGTAAGATGTATGAGCGCAAGCTTGCCGAATCAAAACCCCCGGAGACAAAACGGGTGTCCATTCGTGATCGCTACTTTGGTACGGTTGTAAATGATCCATATAGATGGCTTGAATCTGTTTCGGCGCCTGAGGTGCAGGAGTGGGTAGCGAAACAAAACTCGTATTCACAACAGTTTTTTCGGCATGTGCCTGGTCGCAACGGTCTAGTCAAGAAAGTTTGGGAATTTGTTGACGACGGAGAGCCAGTAGTCCCTCGCAAAGTGGGCAAGTACTATTTCTTCCGACAACGACCAAACGGGAGAGGAAGGCTCCAGTTGTTGCGAGCAAAAAGACTCGGGCAGTTTCCCACGGTTGTACTCGATGGAAATGAGCTGCCAAAGAATTCTGACCTTGTGGAAATTTGGCTGAGCGGAAACGGGCGATACGCAGTATATGCAGTGTCAAAAGACGGCTCAGAATGGCAAACACTGCACATACGTGATTTGGAAACAGGAAGAGATCGTAGAGAAAAATTGCAAAACTTGATTTATGTGCAAGTGGAATGGTGCGAGGATGATAAGGGCTTTTATTACAGCGCGATTTCAAGCCCTAAACGAAAGCAAGCTCTTCGCAGAGTATTCTTTCACAAACTTGGTACTGAACAAGCACAGGATCGGATTGTCTACGAGGGTGAAAACCTCTATGAGATGTTCGGCATGAATATTGTGGACGGCAAGTACTTACTCATATCGACGGTTAGTGCTGACGACGATCTTCATTCTTTACGGCTGAAACAACTGAAAAAAGGAAGAGCCTCTCTTGTCACCCTGTTTGCTGAGCAAAAATATACCTTTTCCCATGAAGGAGGGCGAAAAGGCTGGCTTTATTTTCTGACGAACATGAACGCTTCAATGAACAGACTTATCGCCATTAAAGTGAACAGTAGCTCGTTAAGAAGAAGGAAATTTGTAAAAGTTGTGCCTGAAAGCAAGGACTTGCTCGAAAGGGCAATGATATTCCCTGATTTTATTTTGGCCTTTTACCTTACGCCGCAAGGCACAATTTTGAGGCGTCTTTCGTACGAGGGTAAATTGCTCAAAGAAACAAAACTTCCCAGGTTTACAACCATTACTGCAGACGGCTTCGGCTACAGTAGTTCAGAGTTATTCTTCGAAATTGAAGGATACACCTCTCCGAAAAGAATAATCAGCTATAGGCCAAAAACAGGCGAAATTTCCTCAGTTACATCGTCAGACTCATTTGATAGTACACGATATGTCACAGAACTATGTTATGCAACCAGCCGCGATGGTACTCGAGTGCCGGTCTACGTGAATTACAAACGTGGCCTAAAGCGTGATGGGACCAATCCTGTGATTCTCACAGGTTATGGAGGTTTCGGGCTATGTTCCGGTCCAAGCTTTAACTCATACAACATGGCTTGGATGGACTTAGGCGGTATATTCGCCGAAGCTGTTATTAGAGGGGGAGGAGAATTTGGTTCGCACTGGCGAAAATCGGGGATGCGCAGACAAAAGCAAAATACGTTCGACGACTTTGTCGCGGCGGCGCGATATCTGATAAAGAAGCGCTATACATCCGCCAAACGGCTTGGTATTTCCGGTGGTAGCAATGGCGGTTTACTTGTTGGCGCCGTATTGGCTCAACATCCGGAACTCTTCGGTGCAGCAGTAGTTATGACTGGGGTGTTGGATATGTTGCGCTATCACGAGTTTAATCTCGCTCGACATTACATAGGAGAATATGGCTGCTCTACGAACAAAAAGGACTTTCAGGTGCTATACGCATACTCGCCGTTGCATCGCCTGCGGCCCAAGCGTTATCCTCCGGTGTTAGTCCTGACCTTTGCCAATGACGATAGAGTGAATCCAGCTCACAGCTACAAATTTTTTGCGACTTTACAGCAACTACAAAAAGGAAATGCTCCAATACTCCTTTCCGCCGAATCAAACGCTGGGCACACCGGCCGTCATGATTCCAGCTGGGGATCTGATACGTTGAGCTTCTTCGCTTATCACCTGGGTGTAATACCACAACGCTTACTGGGAAAGCTCACTATTTCATGACAGTTGATCTTAGTGGAAGTTGCTTCTATCTACGGTTAAACGCGATCTCAGTAACCAATCTGCTAGTTCGCTATTGGCGTTGTAGAATCCAGATTGTGTGCTTGGTACAGTTGTTCAAATAAGGATGCACGTATTCGGTTTCACCCAAACAGCGGAAGCCGAGTCGCTTTGCAATTTTCTGAGAAGCCTCATTTTGAGGATTTCCGGTTATGAGAAGATGATCCAGTTTCATGACCTGGAACGCATAGTCGATCAGTCCACGGGAGATCTCAGTTGCGTACCCGCGACGCTGATATTCAGGCAGGATCATGTAAGAGATCTCCGCTCCCGACTGGTCGGGTACCGTCGATGGATGAATACTAGCAGAGCCAATGCGCTTGCCACTTTGCCGTTCCTCAACTATTCCACAAAGGGATTTGCCTTCCCTCCAACTGACCTGCCAGTCGAGCAGCCGTTTCTGGATAAACTCATTAGTGAGAGTTCCCCCAAGAAGCACCATCATTGCAGGATCGCCAAATACTTTTTGCAGGAGCTCCAGATCGCTAGGTCGAGGTTCTACGCACCTAAGTCGAGAGGTGGTAACGAGAATACCATCGCCAGGTGGAGTTACTTTAAAAAGCGGTTCTGTTAGTGACATCTTTGATGTAGCCATCTTCAAATCAACAAAACGAATGATCTTGATCGCCGCCTGTTTTGATTGAGCTTTTGATAAATTCCCATCCGTTGCTGATGGCTAGAAGTGTATCATACCGTTTGCGCGTCTCCGAGCAGTTGCAACGA
>PSRH01000249.1 GCA_003175915.1 Candidatus Melainabacteria bacterium
AAGCATTCTTTTACTGAATCCAGCGATCCAGGATTGCCACCACATGCGGCGCCTGAGCAGTCAACGCTACTGCGGATTTTCGGAAGATCAATACTCCAGCAAGGTCAAATAGCAACACTTTACCGTCGCTTGGACTATCGCACCGAATATGACATCTGATTTAATACCAACTTCATTATTTGGTTATCGAAAGCAGGTTGATATCAGGAAAGTGCGATTGGATTCAAACGTTTGTCTCTGCTTGTTCGTCGGAATCAGTAGTCTCATTGGACGGATTCTCAGGGGAGTTGAAGGCGACGAGCGTCTCTTTCAGACCGGGGTCGAAATCATCTACCCAGGGCTCTACATAGGCAGTGGAATCTTTTATTTCACTGATAACAACTTGATTGCCTTTCTTAAATTCATCGGATGGATTCAAAGACTTGGCGGGAATTGTATGACGTTTTGCATGTACTACGTAGGTAATCTCGCCTACGCGGGTACCCACAATGGGCACTGAGATAACAGCTGCATGTCCGATAAGGTCGGATGTTGCAACGGGAGCCACTGATTCGAATTTTTGGACCATCCATTGAACTAAAGCCTGAAACAGCCAATTAACCAGAAACCCAGCAAAAATTGCAGGAAGCAATGATATTGGTCCGAGGGATTTGTTGACAGACAGGCAAAACAGACCTGTGAGGCCGAAAAAGGTCAGAAAAACAGAAATATAGAAGGGATTGAACAACATGAGTAGACGCATGGCC
Source organism: Candidatus Melainabacteria bacterium (assembly GCA_003175915.1). Lineage (GTDB taxonomy): Bacteria > Cyanobacteriota > Vampirovibrionia > Obscuribacterales > Obscuribacteraceae > PSRH01. The sequence continues at coordinate 747 of PSRH01000249.1, forward strand.
CATTCTTCGTTACTAGTCGAAGCATTTAAAAGAAGCGACTGTGCGGCGGCGCTCGGCGCTGAAGAAGATGCCAGCTGGGCGCTAGATGTCTCAGCATTTTGTCCGCCACTCTCCTGACCGCCAGTGTAATTACCCGAGCGGCCGGCTCGACCAATAGAGTGGGTAGATGCGCGCCCACCGGCGCGACCGGAGCTGTGGCTGCCGCTATGACTTGTGCCATGAGCAGCGCGACCGGCACTGTGACTGCCGCTATGACTGACACGAGCACCGCCACGACCTGTGCTATGACCTATTCGGCCTGTTCCGCGGCCGAAGGCGTGTCCACGTACAGCCCCGCGGGGGTGTCCGAAACCTGCCAGAAACGAGAGAAGGAAGAAGCCCGATCCCGCAGCCGCGCTGATCGCATACGCTTGACCAAGAAGGTCGAAAGTCACCATATTTAATGTCACATTAGACTGGATAATTACTTACAAGTATAGCTATTTACTTGGCTAGTTAGAAGATCCTGCACAGTTCCCTAAGATTTAACCTGGCTCGTTTCATCCCATGGCTGACTTGTATACGGTTCCACCAAAAGCACCGGACTTTGCACGTCAACGATCATCACTCTTGCACCACGCTCTAGATCAAGATCGGCTTTGACTGCCTTGGCCGCGGAGCTTTGCCGCTGGCTGTTCACAACGTAAGTAATCTCGCCCGTGGCCCCTTTCCTGATCGGAATATTTACTTCGGCTACTTGGCCAACCAAGTCATTTACTCGCACTGAGGTGCCTTGAAGATGCCGCATCATCCACCTCATTGCTAACTTGAACAGACTCGATATGAATACGCTTGCAAGAATTGCCGGTACGAGGCTAAGAGGTCCAAGTATTGGAAGGCAGCGTAAAACCAACAGGCCTACCAAACCAAAGAAGGCAAGAAAAATGGACGCGCCCATGGGGCTAAGCAAACCCAGAACGACGAAACCAATGCGGGAAATCAGAGCCTGTTCTGGACTATGGCTAACGAGCTGACCTTTCGCCTGCGGCGACATGCCGCGTAGCGCGTAGGACCCGGTAGACGCTCGCATGGCTGAGGAAACTAATGCGTGGGTACCAGTGGCACTGCCTGGGGCGCCGCTGGGATTATCGCCGGCGCCGAAATCGTGACCACCGGCGCTGCCGTCATCGCCGGCACCGAAATCATGACCGCCTGCGCTGGCGTCATCGCCAGCACCGAAATCGTGGCCGCCTGCCCCGCCGTCATCGCCAGCACCGAAATCATGACCACCTGCGCTGGCGTCGTCGGCAGCGCCGAAATCGTGACCGCCTGCTCCATCGTCGCCAGGACCGTCGCTAATATGTCCGAGGGCAAAATTGAGGACAATGAAGATAGAACCAGCCAGAGCACTAATTAAGTAGATCTGTCCTAAATTCATAGTTCTTTGGTATTGCTAATCATTCTCCTACTGCCCAATCTAGCTTTTGCTGAAACGGACTGAGGCGTTTAGCGTAGGTTTCTTAAGGTTGTGCATGCCTGAAGAAACCGTGATTCGTTTCCAGAGATACGAAAGAATATAGTATACACTTAAAAATGAAAAGGCAAGGCCGCCCAGACTACGGTTTTTCAACCGCAGCCTGGACGGCCTCGATCCGGTCTGATTACTTGGCTTTGCTATAGGCGCATGCTCAAACGAGCCGCTCTCCGGAGGTACGGCGATCTGGCTGAGCCCTTCCAGACGAGCCTCGGTCCGTGTGAGCGACCGTTCGGCTGCGCGAGGACGAACTCCAGTCGCGTTTCTTGTGGGCAGTCACAGTGATCGATCGGCTCGTCGTAGGTGCAGACGTAGCCCGGCCGGTCGGCGAGCATGACCTCGTAGTAGTAGGCTGGGATCACCGCGTCGTTGAACATGTTCCGACTGGCCTGATTGATCGGAAAGACCAGGTCTGCGTAGACCTTCGGCCGGCCACGCCTGTCACGCGGGGCTCGGTCGGGATCGAGAGTGGCATGGCACTTCTCACAGCACGCCGCCGCCACGAAATTCTTGGTGTTGCAGAATGGGCAATGGTCTTGGATTTTGTGGGAGGGCATCGAGACGAAGATACCCGTGTCCCCTTCGATGACCCGCAGATCTTGGATAGCCACGCCTCTGTTGAGCACTACCTTGGCGTAGGCCCGCAGAGGGTCACCTGCGTCGCGGGGGGTCCATAGCTTGATGCGGACTTCCGAGATGAACAACATCGGTTGATCCTCCGTTAGGTTTTGAGCTTCAACTCCACTGGAAGGTGAGACGCGTCCGATCGCGCCCCCCATTCGTGAACCGTGAATAATCCCTCCTTTCTATTGTTGCTCACGGCGCTCTGGAAAAGGATCCGGATAAAGGCGACGCACTACCTATGGTGCGCCGCCTGCGTTTGCTTCATAAGTGGGCGTAAAACTGAGACACTCATGTCGGAGGGGTCGTGACCCTCCCGAACATGCTTTACGCTCAGGTATCATTCGACTTTAGTAAGGCAGCAAAATGCTCAGCTATCCCTGCGGGCGTCCCCCGGCCTGGTCGGCTGCCTCGGTGGCTGGTGCAGGCCCGGACCGTGCGGCGGGGCGATCGGGTTGGGCGTGCCGGGATGGCAGCGGAGGTTGTCATCGAGATCGGGCACGTCGAAGTCGTCATAGGTGCAGACGTAGCCGGGCAGCTTGGAGCGTTCTTTCTCCTCGTGGTAAGCCTTGACGACAGCCGCTTGGATAAGCTCACGGGCCCAAGGATTAATCGGATGGGCGATGTCCGCATGGAGCTTGGCACGCCCCTCGGCGTTGCGCGTTGCCCTTTCCTGATCCAGATGGTAACGGCAGCTGTTGCAGAACCGCGCGCGCAGATGATTCTTGGTCCCGCACGAGGGGCAGCGATCTGTTAATTTCCTTGAGGGCATGGCGACGAACCAGCCCTTCGTCCCTTCGATGAGCTTGAGGTCACGCACGACGAAGGCATTGTCGAACGTGACACTACAGAATGCTAAAAGGCGTTCGTTGTTCTGGTCACAGAGTTTGATGCGAACTTCCGTGATTACCATGGTGCATCTCCACGTTGAGATGGGGCGGATGGGGCGAAAAGTGACATACGGACATAGTCACTCAAGCATTGGCAACCTCAAGACAAATAACACCCGAATACCTCCTTTCCCGGACCGTAAAGGAACTCTGATGGTCGGTTTTACATAGACCGACCGAGTTCGTTTCCCGCTGCGTGGACCAAATCAGGAAGGACCGAATGGCATTGGCAAGCTAGTACAACCCCACATTCCGTCTGCCAACGGATGTATCAGGGTTGCCCATTTGCCTGTATGGTCCAGCCTAGAGAGAGTCCTCAAAAAATATTGAACAGGAAACGAATGTAATGACTGTTCCAGTTTTGAATGGCTAAGGCAAACTTCGCAGGTGTCGAGACGATCGTTATTGCCTGATTGCTCTTCGGGCGACCTGGCCGCATGGTCTGTCAATTGACAAGCGATAAATCAGGTGTTGAAGAAGACGCTTTAACCGACCCTAATACACAATTTCCTTAGGTTTTTCCGATTAAGTTGCTAGGCTAGCTACTCGTGATATCTAGTGGTGTGATTGCCATGTTGCCGACAGGACAATACGCAGTCGATAGCTGTTGGTAGTCAAGTTCAAAACTTGAGTTGGAACAGACCTGGTATTCCTATTGCCAAGCCACCTTTTCCTTTGACTTTGCCGACTTCGTCGTGCTCAGTTGCGTACAGACGAGCGATTGTCAATCTGTCGCGCTGGCTCAAGGCTGTTACAGGATAAGCGCGCTCGCAAAAGAACATGACATCGTTGTTATTAGGTGAGTGCCCATTGATTCCAAGCGCGTGTCCAATTTCGTGAAGGCAGACCAAGCGCATTGCTTCATCAGAGAGAATCTCTTTGCTTTCAGCATATACAGGCACGGTGCAGATTTTTATGTCGGCATGTGTAATGGCGTGAGTACGTGTAAAAAGAAGCTTTGTGATACCTTGCTCGGTGCCGTGCGGAAAATCAGCTTTACTGCTCGTCCAGCTAATCGTTATGTCTGCCTCTTTGGGATCTTGCACTAGCCTCCAGGTGAGGTGGTGGTTAGCAGCTTCAATCCATTCCCGCAGGCTGCGAAAAGCAATTTGCCTGAACGAGTCGCGGTAGCCATCGACGGCAGATCCCGGCTCGATGCACAAACGAATTGGTGTCCTCTTTAACGGCCAGCAGTAAACGCCTTTCGGCGCGACGCTATCCAGGTAATCTGTTGTCGTCACACTGCCTGAGATTGGCTTAGAATGTCGCAAGGTCTTAAGCGATGCCTCGGCGCTCTCAATTTGCGGAGATTCAGGATGTTCGTTTACGAATTTCTTGAGGTAGGTTACAGCAAGATCAATCTGTCCAAGTTGTTTGTACGCTTCGGCCATGTTCAAAGTCGCCGACGACATGGTTGGATCGAAGGTGAGAGCCTTATTGAATTCGGCGATTGCTCCCTGCAGATCTCCCATGGTCTCCAGAACTAATCCCAAATCATTGTGGACCACCGCAGAATTGTCGTTTGGATCAAGAACTATGGCGCGTTCAAAGGTAGCGCGTGCCTCGTCCAATTGTTTGAGGTCACGCAGCCGGCGCCCTTCGCGGCAAAGCTGGTTGGCTTGATTTGTGCGCTCTGCTAGCGATCTTGAAGCTCTCTCAGATGCATTTGATGAAGCCGCAGGTTCATCCTGAAAGTCCTCTTTATCCGCAGCAGAAGCTCGACAGGGAACCGCTACAAGCAAAAATATGCAAGTGATCGTTGCAATCTTGAATTTCAGCATTCAATAAATAAGGCCGTCTGGCTGAACTATCCGAAGCATAACATTGAGCGGTCTGTGGCGCCAGAAAACCCTTGTCAAGAAAGCCAGACAATCAGACCTAACCCTCGACGCCTTTCTGAGCCATAATTGAAGTTATGCAACTTGTAGTTTCACACAATAATATGGATTTTGATTCGCTGGCTTCGCAATTCGCGGTCACGAAGCTCTATCCGACTGCCCGCATGGTCCTTTCGTTTCCCATATTTGGCAACGTCCGAGAATATCTGACGCTTTACCGAAGCAATTTACCGATCGTTCAAATCAAATATGTCGATCTCGAACAAGTATCCCAGCTGTTCATTGTTGACTGCCAGCATGCTGAACGACTAGAACCATTGGTTCGCAAGCTACTTGAAGATGGTCGACCCTATGCAATTTTCGACCATCATGATCTTGCTCCTGATGGACTTGGACATAAGGCGCACAAAGATTCGGTTATCGAGACAGTCGGTGCTGCGACAACCCTTTTGGTGGAACGAATAATCAAAAAGAAGATTGCTCTATCCCCGTTTGAGGCTACTCTTCTCCTCCTAGGTATTTATGAGGATACGGGTTGCCTCACATATGGTGGCACCACGAACAGGGATGCAGAATGTGTTGCCTATCTCCTTAAATATCGTGCCGATCTCAGCGTGGCCAACGAATACATGCGGGCCAAGCTTAATGATGAGCAGCTTTCCTTGTTGCAGGAACTGATTCAAGCGGCAAAGGTTTTAGACCTATGCGGCAATCGTGTAATCGTGGCAAGCGCGCGGCGCGGCGACTATGTTGACGGCCTGGCCTCCTTGACTCGCAAACTGATGGAGCTAGAATCAGCCAATGCCGCCTTTACCCTTGTTGAAATGCGCGACCGTATCCACATTGTCGGGCGCAGCGACACCTCATCGCTGGACGTGCGCACGGTGGTAAGGCAATTCTCCGGTGACGGACACCCGGGAGCCGCCTCGGCGGTTGTGAAAGGGTCGCCATTGGAAGCGGTCATGGAATCGCTTATCAAGGTAGTGGGCAAGGAAGTCAGACCGGAAGTCACCGCCTCTCAATTAATGGTTTCACCGGTGCGCACCATCCGCTCAGATGTCTCCATGGACGAAGCGGGACGCCTTATGATCCGCTATAACGTGGATGGTCTGGTGGTTGCCGAAGACAGTGGGGTGGTAGGAGTAATCTCTCGGCGCGACGTCGATCAAGCAGTGCACCACAAGCTCGCCCATGCCCCGGTGTCAGGTTTCATGAGTCGTCCGGTCATTTCGGTTAAGCCGCTCACACCTCTGAGCGAGATTCAACGAATTATGGTTCGCAACGACATCGGGCGTTTACCTGTTTTGGACAATGACAATCATCTGTTAGGATTGGTGTCTCGTAGAGAGGTGCTCATCAACCTCTATGGCAGCTCTGGTACATGGCCCCTAATGCCTGGGGTGCTTGGCTCAAACGGTAGCTCAAAGTTTCCGGATTTGGCAACGGACAAGCAGAAGCGGGTGATCGATCTGCGTGAACGATTGAATGAACTGGAGGAGGAAATCCTCTGGCTCTTTCACGCAATTGGAGAAACCGCCGCCGAAAAAAATATGGTGGTTTATGCAGTGGGTGGATCGGTCAGGGACTTGTTGCTCGGCCTGGAGCATTTCGACGTTGACTTTGTCGTCGAAGGTTCAGCCATTGAGCTTGCTGAAAGCCTCGTAGACAGCCACCCGAAGCGATTCGCCATGGAAAGCAAACATGATCGCTTTCAAACTGCCACAGTTATGTTTTTGGGTGAGGAAAAGCGCCTGGTAGATCTATCCACGGCGCGCAGTGAATTTTATGAGTACCCAGCCGCATTACCGACAGTCGAACCATCCGGTCTCGAACAAGATCTGTTCAGGCGAGACTTCACAATCAATGCGCTGGCGCTCTGTCTCAATCCCGACAAATTCGGAACGTTGATTGACATTTTCAACGGACTGGAGGATTTGCACAATCGCTGCATTAGAGTGCTGCACCAGTTTAGTTTTATCGAGGACCCTACTCGTATCGTCCGGGCGGCCAGGTTTGCCAGCCGCTTGGGATTCTCGCTTGAGAAGACCACCGCCGAACAGGCCAAGCAAGCGATTAACATGGGGATTTTCGACAACCTCGGAGGCATTCGCATCAGGGATGAACTGAGGCGCATTCTTGAATCGGAAGAGCGACTGACTGGTCTGGATATTCTGGCAAAACTGGGGGCCAGGCTGCGCTATCTTGACGAAGCCCTCGAATACGGACCACCCGAGAGAAAGTTGATTCGGCGCGCCAAACAAGTGCTCACCCGTTTTCCGGTTGAAGAGCCGTGGCTAGTCTATCTTGCTGTACTTTTAGGAAGACTGAGCCAAGAACGCGTTCAAAATGTCCTGACGAGATTGCACCTCACCAGTGAGGACAAATTCATCGTCACCAAGGGACTTGGCCTGTTCAGCAGTCTTGCTGGTAAAGGCAAGAACCTCAAGCGCAGTGAAATGTATCGATTATTGCACGGTACTCCGGATGCATCGCTGGCAATCGCTGCTTGCCAGGCGCGGCCTGGTTCCGTAGTGAGAAGGATGATCAGGCTCTACTTCGAAGAACTGAAGCATGTTCACACGGCCCTCACTGGGCGTGACCTGATCAACATGGGCTTTGAAGAAGGGCCTTCCGTAGGAAGGGCTCTGGATGCTCTGCTCAGTGCAAGACTAGATGGACTCGTCAGTGACAAAAAGGGCGAACTAGAATTCATTGCTAAACACGGTGAGCAAATTCAGAGTCGCTGATTGTTTCGAATGTCATATCCGAAAGTGGCATGGGGTAATCGTGCAATTATCAACAGCGCTAGTTCCGTAATCCACGCTACGACCAGCCGCATAGCGTGCTTTGCGCAAAAAGCAGCAACTCTTTTAATTTCCTTTGCGGCCTATCCGAAGTTAAAGCACCTACGGACTTGGGCTGAGACAGTACGGGATTGAACAATCAGCAAGAAGGCTGCCCGCGGTACTTGGGGAAAGGCGTCCTGAATGACAAGGACAAAAAGGCATGGATTGCTTGGGCAAGCGAAAATTGAGATAGTCAAGTGCTCCTCCATCCCTTCTCGTTAACGGATTAACAAAGAACTGCCCCAATATGTGCGCTTCCCTCGTCGCCGCGTGAGTCATCAATGGAATGACGGAAGATCGCTCTCGTATCCAGACGGACTCAAGAAGCCGAGGCGAGCGCTTTGCGACTTCTACATAAATGTCCTTATCCTAAGGACATTTATGTCGGAGCCGGTTGTTCGGATCCGTGTTGCGGCCTTTCGTAATTTTGCACAAGGACTTGAAAATGGTGGTGAACGTTGCGCTCAATCAGATGGTTATTATCCGCTACAGAGAGGTCAATGTAGAGATCCTCCTGACCTTGGTCAGGATAGGTAGAGAAGAAGTCGAACTAAGGGTTAGCCGCGCGCATCACGTTGAGATGTACCGCGTGCCCAAAGCAGGTGAAGATCCGCACTTGCGTCTTTCCGATTCTGATAGCGTAGTCGTCAACGAACATCAGTTTATCGCCGCCTCTTGCCATGGTTTAAGTGTGCACTTCTTTGTTGAAAGCAGGGCAGGCGACCAAATCTCGATGGACATCCGCCTTCCTACGTGCATGGACTTCGTCGTTTGGGACAATGGTTCGGTAGTGCAAACGACGGGCCGATAAGTTAACCGTCCGTGCCGTGAACAGTCGGGTGAATTTTCGAGTGGGGACCAGCTCTACGCTGGTCCCCGGTTCTCCTTCTCGGGATTACAATATGGAAGGGCTATACTATAACATAAAGTAGTATTGAATCACCACCGAATTTGCACCGCGAATAGTATCAAATCATTGAGCCGTTCCATCTCCTAGATGAGGCTGTGTGCTGTGTAATAGGTAATTCGTCTATTCTTGGCCGCGCCTCTTGGAGACGAGAACATTGACGGCTTGCGGAACTACTTCAATATGCATGGGTGTCGTGCCGCAGGGGTCGCCGTCGATCATCGCTGTCACCTTCTGGAAGACAGGACGATCTTCCACGGTTTCTCCGCGCATGAAACCGCGAATACGCTGTCCTAATCTCTGGACGCGTGACAGCCTGCTGGCTACCGGCTCAACTTCCACGTCTACGGCTCTTACCTTCTTGATGTAATAGGGTGCCTCGCCTCCCACGAAGCCTCCGGCGAACCTAAACCCCAGGGTCAAGTAATCCTTAAAATTACGCGGATTAAGAATGCAAAGGTCAAGGAAACCGTCATCGAGTACGGCAGAATCGGATAACTTACCGACCCCCAGATCAGCAATGTTGGTTACGAAGAGCCCTGAGGCAGTCACTCGGAATTCTTCTCCGTCAACGGCCAGACGAAAAACAACCGGTGGCAAGGCAAAAGTTTGCACCATCGAACTCATGTACGCCAGCATCTTCCAGGTTGCTTTCTCAGACCGGTTCGGAATGAGCACGGCATCAGACATGGGTCCGGCTCCTGCCGCAACAGCAAAATATTCGCCATTCATCAAACCGAGATCAATCGGAATGGGCACACCCTTAAGGGCCACGTTGAGAGCGTTATTTAGTGAATCAACAAGCAGGTGGTCTTCGTAGATGGAGAGATTTCGAGCAAGCTGATTACCAGTACCAAGCGGCATGATTGCCACCGGTAGTGGCAATTTAAGATGAGCCAACGTCCCCAGTACAAGACGAATTGTTCCGTCTCCGCCGGCAGCGATAATCAAGTCGTTTGCCGCTATCTCGCTTTCCGTAAGCGAGTCGTGCCGCATATTTGGCTCAGTGGCCAGAACATTAACTCGGTAGCCGCCGTCGAAGCAGATGCGATGGACGATTTCGCCAAGCCAGGCATCCGGGCCGACCTGGGTGACCGAGGAGGGATTGTAGATAACCAGAGCTTGTTTCACCATTGTTGCTTCGCGCTTGACATTTGCAGCTGCTGAGATTTAGGAAAGCTGAAAAGATTTGTCTTTAAAGATCTCTTGCTCAAGAAGTCAACAGAGGTTAGAATCGTCGACTGCCTTGTCGTAAAAAATTACCAGGCAGCAAGAGGGAGGGAACGACTGCAGGATATCGGACGCCCTCTCTTTAATATAAGCGAAATAGGTTGAAGACGCCGGGTTGACAGGCGGTACGTAGTTGACAATTAATAACATCTCAGTATTGTATTTGATACCACTGTCAACATTGTTGAAAGCGCTTACTAGGGAGCTATTCGTTAGGAAGGAATCAACGAAGTGAAAGTTTTTACAGAAATATTCCCAATCAGCCGGACATTGCGACTTGATCGCATAGTTGTGGTCGCTGCCGCTTTTTGTTTCTTTCTCGGGCACGCCCAGGCAAAGACAAATCCAGCGCATCGAGTTGAAACAACGACTTGCGCCGAAAAGCCGACGGTGACTGAAGAAGTAATGCACGGTAAAACTTTCATCGTCAGCAAGCTCCTCATTAAAGCGCGTCCGGAGAAGGTCTGGCAGATCCTTGCTGACTACAACAATGCGGCGCGCGTCTTCCCGATTTTGAAGGAGTGTGAATTACTCCAGGATAAGGGGACAACGAAAATTACCAGACACGTGCTGGCCCCCAGCGGCATACCTGACACGTTTGAATACGTTCTGGAAATTCACGAGACGGCCCCTTGCAGCATGGAATGGCATCGCATCAGTGGTGACTTCCATGATGTTGATGGCTATTGGAAATTGGAGCCGGTCGAACTCGGTCATCACACCATGGTCACTTACGCTTCTTACTGCAATGGCGGCATATTAATGCCCCAGTTTCTTATTAGACGACAATTCAAAATCGACATGCCCAATGCTCTGGTCGCATTGAGAAACAAAGCAGAGCTGGATACAAGAATCGCGGCGCATCGGGCCGGCGTTTCGACGCAGTAGCGCTTCGCATTGATCGCGGCTTACATTTAGCCTCACTTGTAGGGGAAGCTTTAGCCGCCCGCAGTTACTTTGAATTGCCGCCTTCAGTCGGGTTAGTTCCTGATCTGGTTTAGTTTTCCGGCATATTTGGTAGAATGGCGAGCTATTGAGGAGAGGTACCGAAGCGGTCATAACGGCGCCGCCTCGAAAGCGGATGGGCGCAAGCCACGTGGGTT
>PSRH01000225.1 GCA_003175915.1 Candidatus Melainabacteria bacterium
CTTCATATTGGCACATTCGCAGAAGGGAGTTTTGCCCCTGACGAATTGGTTAAGCTTTCGGTCATGAAAGAGCGGCGGATGCTCAATGCCCGCCTGCATTCTGCGGGGCACTTAATTGATCTGGCCATCCAGAAGCTCGATCTCAATCTTAAACCAGCTAAGGGCTATCACTTTCCAGACAGTCCTTACGTGGAATACGAAGGCAAATTGGAGTCAATTGACAAAGAACAACTGGCCGGTGCAATTCAGGCGGAAGTGCAGCGCTTGATTGCGCTTAACCTACCGATCACAGCCATCCATATGGACAGGGGAGCCTGCCAAAGTTTATCAGTGGAATTACCCTCCTACTTGGACCGAAGCAAGCCCATCAGAATCGTATCCATCGGTGACAACCCGGGCTGCCCATGTGGTGGCACACATGTCAAGACATTACACGATCTTGGCCATCTGGAAATCTCAAAGATTCGCAGCAAAGCAGACAAAGTGAAAGTAAGTTATCTTGTAAGGTAAAAGAGGTATAGGCAGAATCGATGCAATCAGGCGTGATTAGATTTAAAGATCGGCTCGGCGGCTTAAAAGCACGCCTAACTTTAGTGTTGCTGGCAGCTTCCCTCTTATTTCCGGCTTCTTATCCGTACGGCACGAGCTTGAGCGCAGCGGCAAAGACGGCACAGACACACGACTTTGCTGAAGAGCCAGATAGTTCAACGGCGCTCAGTCCACAGGCTGAAGACGACATGCTTGCCCAGGCAGATGGTCTCTATTGGCAAAGTAAGTACAAAGAGGCGTTACCACTCTATCTTCGCCTGGCTGAAGAGCAAAGCACCGGTAAGGGCATCTGCGACAGCCCGATTATGCTCCATCATCTATCCGATCTGGCGGACTGCTATTGTCGCCTGGGCCAATACGATAAAGCATTGCGTCTCTACCAGCGCATTCTGGCCACAAGAGTTAAACAGCGCGGGCGCGACTCGATAGAAGCTGGCATAGATACAACCAACCTCGCCGCTTGCTATTACTACTCGGATGATTACAAGAAGGCGGAGAATTTCTGTGAGAAAGCGGTGGAAGTGATCAACAAATTCGATAAGACACGCCCAAACGCCGCAGCCAAAGCATGTTTGGAACTTGCCGAAGTCTACTATGCTGAGGCCAAATATGACGATGCTTCAAGAGCGTACAGTCGTGCCGCCAATCTCTACGACGAGTCTCGTGGAGACATCGTTGAACCACTACTACTCGCTCTACAAGGTGAAGCAGCCTGCCTTTACCGCGACAAGCAGTATAAAGAAGCAGTACCGGTTCTAGAGCGCATTGCTGAAATGCAGGCCACCATGCATGGTAGCACTGATGTTCGCTATGGCTGGGCGTTACTCAACCTTTCGGACGTTTATAGAAAAGTTGGACAGATCGACAAAGCTAACTCGACCTTTGATGGCAGCGTTCAGATCTTCCGCAAAATCAACATAGAAAGAATTCTTTCTGAATATGCCAACAAAGGCACGCTTTCGGATAAAGAACAAACTCGTATCTATAAGCACATGTTCGGACACATCGACAATGAGAGGCTTGAGGATGTGCGTGCCTGCGTTGAAGCCAATATCGCTCGCCGCAAGAAAACCACAGGCTTGATGCAATGCCTACCGTCAGAAAAAAGCCTGGCAAAGCCCGGACCATGGAATTTGGTCACAACTGATCAGATCGATCCGCCGGTTTGGCTCTGGATGGATCCGCACATCCGCCGGCGCGCTACCCTGGTGTGCATACATGGACTCGGCCTGAACTCGCGTACTTTTGAAAAGTTTGCCAGAGCAATCGCCCCTAGAGGCTTCTACACTCTGTCCGCCGACATGAGGGGTTTCGGATCATACGCCACTTTAAAGGGAAAGGATCGGGCCGATTTTGAGGGGAGCCTTGAAGATCTATCTACTATTCTAAAAACGGTCCGCGCCGAAAATACAAGTGCACCGATCTTTATACTTGGCGAATCCATGGGCGGTGCCATTGCTCTCCAATTCACAGCAAAATACCCGGAACTTGTGGACGGCTTGATTTGCTCGGTACCCGCCGGCACCCGCTATAAGAACAAGAAGACCAGCCTGGAAGTATTCGTTCGTTTACTGAGAGGTGCCAACAAACCCTTTAACATCGGCAAAGAAGTGGTCAGTCAAGCAACAGCAAAAGACAGTTTACAAAAGGAGTGGGAAAACGATCCATTCAATCGTTTAGAACTGACACCAAAAGAACTTGTTGATTTTCAGCTGTTCATGAATCAAAACAAGACTGCCGCAACTAAAATCAAAAATCGTCCAGTTATTTTCTTCCAGGGTGGACAAGACAAGCTAGTTAAGGCCAAGGGCACGGTCGACATTTTCAAGGAAGTGGCAAGCACCGACAAAGACCTTGTCTTTCTTGGATCGTCGGAACACCTGATCTTTGAAGAAGGACAGTTCGATCCATCGGTTGTCTACGGTGTAGTCGGCTGGATGCTGGCCCATATTCCCGACTCCGACGCCGACAATGCCATGGCTACCAAATAACCTTTAAGCTAGCGTTTTTGCTTCGCGGTATCTGATTTTTCGTTGGACACCCATTTGAATGATTTTCGAATTGATTGATCGATCAATTCGAGGTGATCCAATGGGGCATCAGCATCGAATTGAAAACGTCGTGTAGACTTGGACGAAACACTGCCGACCACAGGGATATTGGGTGTCGAAAAGGGAGCCCCCACAAAGTCTACGATGCCGTTGATGCTGATCAACGATGCCACCTTCCCCACTCCACCTTGGGCTACTACTTTCGGGATCTCACCGGTGGTCTTAAACTTTAGTGTTTTCTCGATAAGATCTATTTGGCCAGTAGCGCTCAGTTTCATCTCTTCACCGTTGAAGATCAGCTGATCGAAATCAACAAGCCCATTATTGAGCGTGAAGTGACCGTTAGCCGAGTTGAATTCCCCATTCTCGAGAGGATCCACAGTCGACAGAACGTTGGCCATATTGAAACCAAGTATGCCCGATTCAAGCAGATTTCCCTGTTCAATTTTTATCTGCAATTGGCTTAGCTTAGCAATGCGACCTCGCCTAGCATGAAACTGTCCGGAGCCCGAGAGTGATTTGATTCGGTTCTCTTCCGGCTGAAGTTCTCCCTCCAATTTCACTTCCAGATCGGCACTTCCGGTAATATCTCCTTTCTTACCGCCAGTGTCGACAAAAGCATCGGCTATATCCAGACCTTTAAGTGCTGTATTGAGGGCAAATCGCTGATTGCCGAAAAGATCTAGCGAGCCGCTAGTCGTCATCGTACCTTTGGCAATTTTGCCGGTAAAGTTGTCGAATACCAGAGTGGATTGTCCGGACTTCTCGTAGATGATAGCTTCAGCTTCTATGTCGGTGATCGGCAGCGTCTGCAATTTCGCCGTATCAAACTTGAAGGTCAGCTTGGTTTGCTGTGTATCTACGTCACTCTGGGGTGTTGCTTCGTAGCGAATCATGCCAGTAGCATTGGCTAGCCCGAGTTTCGGTAGTGAGCAGTCCATCATATGCCATCTTCCCCTCATGGTTGGATTTTTCGCCAATCCGAGAATATGCATTCCGCCGCGCACTTGGCCGGGACCACTATCACGCATCACATCAACCAGCGGACCCTGAGCCACAAGAGCCATGTCACCAATAGGAACAGGATCGTGGATCCACACTTTGATATCCGCCTGAGTGTCCGCATCAGCTGCCTGGCTGATCATACCGGCCAGTTGAAAAGGTAATGGCCCAACCGTAATAGTGGTTGTACCAATGGTCAATTTGGATCCTTGCAGGCTGGCGCTGCCGCTCACGCTAAGTTTCTGATTTTTGGGCTTTCTGATTTTATTGTCGCCCAGCCTGATCATGCACAAAGTATCGGGATCAACGTCAGCGGAAAAATTTGCCCGGGTTAAATCTCCATCTTGGGAAAGAGCTATCGTTGTCTTCACAGGTTTGTTGCTTCTCAGCTGAACACTAGATTGGTCCTGGCTGAATAACGCAGTAATATCCTGCGGAGAAACTTTTCCATCCAATTGCATCTGCCAAGACATTGCACCGTCACCACTCTGATTCCTTGCCTTGCCGTTGATCGTGAATGTGCTTTTGCCCACTGAACCATTCAAATCTTTTAGATCAACGTCTCCATCTTTGTTTGTTGCGAATGTACCGCTAGTCAGGTTGACCGTTTTATTAAAGCGCTGAAACTGTATTGATTGAAGATTGCCATCGGCGGTAGTCTTAAATCCATCCCGGACAGCCTCCACAGTAACATTACCGACCAATTTCCCGCGCCAGTCGGAAGTCTGCGACCAGTTTTCAAAATTAGTCGAAAGTTTTCTCAACTGTTCCGGATTGTTTTTACCGGAGAGATAATTCGACAACTCCGCCAGGTCTAGATGAGCATTGCTCATAACCAGGTGTTTGACTTTTGGCGTAGTCTGTAGATCCTCTATTCTGCAGCTCAGCGTCATATCGCTCTTTTCCGAGTTGATCGCTACGTTCTCAACGATTAGTTTGTCGTTGTCACAAAGTATCTTCCCGTTGCGCAGATGAATCGGGTGCTTCGGATCAACCGGGCTATAGACGAGATCTGCAGGTGCGACCGATGCGACAAGTTTCGGAGCTTTCATATTTCCAGTAAGACGCGCTTCTATAGACTTTACCTTGCCGGCGATCGGCTGAGCAGTCACAGCAGCGCCGTTCAAGCCCAAAGTCTTTAGAGCTGACGTAGTTTTCATCAGGTCCAGATCTTCTCCCTTCAAACTCAAGTCGACAGCCGACTGCAGATCACCGTCTGCGAAACCCGAAACCTCAAACTTCCCTCGCTCGATATTCCCTCTTAAGCCATCCATTTGCAAGCGTTTGCCGTCGAAAGCGAGAGTACCTCCCTGGACAACCGCGGACTCCTCATGCTGTGCTCCCGTCAATATCAATTTGCCAGGTTTAGCAACAAAGGAAATATTCGGTTTTGTGCTAGCACCGGTTACGGTGGCGTTTGCTTCTAAGAAATTACCGCGGATGGGAAGCGTAGAGAGAGTTGATTGCAATTTGAGACTGTCAAGCAATGCTTTTATGTCTTCAAATTGAATGAGCTTACTTTCAAGCGACAGATTGATTGTTTTCTCTGGAACCAGATGTCCTGAAGCTTGAAATTGTCCTTTACCCAAACGCCCTTTCAATGATTTCACATCGAGTCCGCTCTCATCGAAGTTCATAACGCCGTTCACAGCGCTGGCAACAAAAGGCGTGCCTGCCAGCTTGACCGTACCATCAGCCAAAGCTACTGCGGCATCGAAAACCTGCTTACCAGGCGCGGCGCAGACTGAACCTTTGCAAGCCAGGAAACCCTCAAAAGAAACGTTCTTAGGAAAAGAACGCAAGCCTGTAGACACCCATTCGGCGTCGATGTGTTTCAAGAGTTTTCCAAGCTCATCGAAATGCCCGGTCAGCCGCGCTTCGTATGTGGGCTGTTCGCTCAACCAATGATCGAGCTTACCATCTGAACGAATTTCTCCTGGCCCAAGCTTTATGTTCAAATTGTGCCAAATTATTCGCTGTTTATTGAATTCAACTTGAGCGCTTGTGGACGCATCAGCAATCTTAATCGGGCCCAGGCCTGGAGGCATGACTGTCAATTTGTTCGCTTTGATGGCCATCGTCCCACTAAAATCCTCAACCGGTACTCCGCTGCCATTCAGCTCTAGATCAATCAACCCGATAATCTCCGGAAAGGATGGCAGCACCGAAGTGAGGCGCATCGGGTCCAGGTTCGCTGCATTCAATTTGAAGACATAGTGGTCTTGCTGCCAGCTATCGATGGAACCATTGCCGATGCCGCTGAGTTTGATCGTGCACTTGCCTTCCGGTTGCAAAAGAGCCAGGGATAAGCCGAAAGGCCAGAACAATTTTCCGAAAGGTCGATTCAACTCAAATCTAATGTCTTCGAATTCAATATGGCGATAACGATGGGCCGTTTGAACACGCTCGTCGACCAGGTGGAGCTTGCCACCAGTTATCTTGGCGTGAAGGAGCTGATGTAAAGCCGGTAACTGAGTTAAGTCGCTGAAATTCCATTTGCCGTCGGCCAGCTTCTCAGCCCAGAACTCAGGTTCATCCAATATTATTCGCTTGGGCAATAACTCCCCTTTGAAAAGGGGAACGATGGCGAAATTTATTTCAGTCTTTTTGACGCGCAAGAACGGCTCGTCACCTTCTTCTATAATTGACATCCGATCGCTGATGAAAAACAAACCTTGCCAACCGACTCGCCAGTCTACGGTTCCCAGGCGTACATCTCGGTGAAGTTCAGCCGATAGGATTTTTTCGATGCGGTTGCGGTCCCAGGCGGAACGAACCGACTCAACGAATAGATGGCTTCCCCAAAAACAAAGAATGACGATCAGACCTGAAATCAAGAGGAGGGGATATAGCCTTCGCTTGTTTCTCGACCAGGTGGGAATATGAATCGTCTTTAGCCTTTCTCTCAGCAATGGAAAGGAACTCTCCTGGCGGTGCCGCGACCAGCTGGGCCGCACCTTGACTAAGCCAGCCTATCACTAAATTGGCATTCAAGGTAGTTTCAAAGGTCAGCGCTCCTCTCATTCTTAAGAAGCCTGCCTTAAGAATTGCTTTCTCAGCTTACTCTGCCTGCTTCCTCAACTTGTGAATTAGTCAGCTTTTGTTTGGTCCAGCGATCAATCATGCCGCGCAGTTCTTTTACCGTAAAAGGCTTCCCGAGATAATCGTCCATACCGGCTCTCAAACAGGCTTCGCGATCACCCGGCAATACATGAGCGGTAACGGCCACTATAGGAGTTCTCGCCGTCCCCTCCCGTTCTTTGTGGCGGATCATGGCAGTGCACGCTAGTCCGTCAACCTCAGGCATCTGCCAGTCCATTAAGATCAGGTCATATCGGCGCGCCCCTAGCGCTTGCACCGCTTCTTCGCAGGAGGCGACTATGTCCGCTGTAATAGCAAGATTATCGACCAGTAGCCTGAACAGTTTCCGCTGAGCTGGGTGATCATCGACTATTAGTACTAGCGGCCTACCCTCTTGCCCGCTTGCTTGCAGGCTAGTCTCTCGGTCATTCATTTGGCTGGCTACCTCTGTAAGACAAGTGTGACCTAATTAGGGAGGGTTGACATCCATCTTCTGAGGTATCCCTCCTGAACCGTCTATACTATTTGCTCAGCTTCAGGGTCAAGGGCGATGCAACAAGCAGGGAAACGCCATATCGTCATCTTAGGCGGTGGCTTTGCCGGCTTTTACGCCGCCTTACGTTTTGAAAAGGCTCTCAAGCGCAGGTCCGACATTGAAGTAACAATTGTCGACAAAGAAAATTTTTTTCTCTTCACACCAATGCTTCCTGAAGTTGCAGCAGGCGATCTTTCACCTCAGGCGATTGTCTATCCGTTGCGGAAAGTTTTGCGGCGAGTAAATTTCTTCAAAGCCGCCATCGATTCGGTCGATCTCAAGGATCAGATTGTTTATCTCCGTTACGGAGAATCTGAAGAACATCGAACTCAGCTTCATTACGATCATTTGGTTTTAGCGATCGGTAGTATCACCAACTTTTTCAAAATCGAGGGGCTGAAGGAGAAAGCCTTGACGATTAAATCCCTCGGTGATGGCATTTACCTGCGCGATCATCTGATCGCGACAATGGAAGCAGCCGATATCGAAAACTATTCGCTCGAGCGCAAAAAGCGTCTGACTTTCGTTGTGGCCGGAGGCGGCTTCGCGGGGGTAGAAACCATCGCCGCGGTCAACGACTTCGTTCGCGAGTCGATCCCTTACTACTCTCATCTCAAGAACGACCTAGTGAGGATGGTGCTGGTGCACGCCGGCGAGGCTATCCTGCCAGAGTTCGATCGAGAACTGGGGGATTACGCCCAGCGAAAGTTGGAAGAACGGCAAGTAGAGGTGCTCACCAAGACTCATGTAACCTCGTTTACTGATGGCTTCGTGCAGTTGAGCAAGGGCGCACCAATTGAATGTAATACGCTCATCTGGGCTGCCGGAGTCGTTCCCGGATTAGCCCTAGAAAATTTGAATCTTACAAAAGAGCGCGGCCATGTTGTTGTCGATCAATTCATGCGCTCGCCAGACCGGGCCAACGTTTGGGCAGCAGGCGACTGCGCCTTCATCCCTAATGCTGGCACTGGCAAGCCCTATCCCCCCACTGCTCAGCACGCTTTGCGCGAAGGTGACATTCTGGCCAGCAACATTCTTGCCGAAATAGACGGCCGAGCCTTGACGCCTTTCCGCTACAGTGCCATCGGTCAGATGGCTGTGATTGGGCGGCGCACAGGGGTTGCCATGATCAAGGGCATAAAAATTTCTGGTTTCATCGGCTGGCTACTCTGGCGGACAGTCTATTTAGCCAAGCTGCCTGGATTGGATCGCAAGTGCCGCGTTGGTTTTCAGTGGCTCTTAGATCTTTTCTTCCCTCCCGATCTCAGCCAGTACACAAGCAGGCGCTCGCCGTCCACCGACCTACCCTCACCAACAAGACCAGAACGCTTCGGCGGCACAACCCCATTTCAAGAAGACGAAACTGCTCCGCTAAGAGATGCAGCCATTCACAATTAGCGCCTCAGGCTGGCTCACTGGCGCGAGCTTGAGTTAAACGGCAGACGCTCGTACAACCATGCCAAAACATTTCGCTTACTCGGTTGTCGCTCGCTGACGCGCGCTCGTAACTCTTCGAACTTTTCTCTCTGGGCAAACATTTGACCTTCGAGAAATCCGATTTTGTAATTGGCTTCGTCCAGTTTCATCGTAACCTGAGCCAACTGATCGGCAAGTAGTCTCACCTGGGCGGTCAAGGAAATCGTTTCTGGATTGAGGCTGGCGCGCGAGCGCAAAGAAACGGAAAGCGCTTCTGATTGGATGGCCAGGTCCATACTGGCACAATTGCCATTTTCCCCTTCTATTACGGCTTGAGCGTTCACTATGCCCTGGTCGACCATTTCTTTAGGAGCTGGCAAATTTGTCCGGTCCGCCTGCGCGGCTTGTGAGTTGGTGATTAATTGGGCATCAGCTGAGCTATTTAATTCTTCTTGATTGGCCATCTCTTTAATTTCTTCTCCCCGATCTCTCAAGTTGCTGAGAGCAACTTCAGCCTTTCAGCGGTGCGATGTCGTACTTCCTGCGTAAACGAGCATCGGTCTCTTTATTTTCCCGATCCAGCTTCTCCAGTTCCCGCTTTCTTGAGATCAATTCAGGTAGTATTTTACGCCGCTCTTCGGAACTTGTGTTCTCCGCCTCACATATATCGGCAAATAGCTGTCGAGCATCCTTGAAGTAGTGGATGTAGCCCTCATGTAGCGCTGCTGTTTCTTTGGGAGGCTTGAGTTCTTCCATTTGCCTGATTGCCCAGTCATACTTTTCGATCATTCTTTTGAGTAACGGAGTAGCTTCGCTGCTAAACAGGGCCATTGGATTGAGGACCAACATAAACAGGTGCCTGGACTGAATCTTCTCCCTTAAGCTCATGCGTGAATGGCGGCGAATTGCGTCGTAACGATTGAACCAACCGTAAACATCCAGCGCATCTTGGCTTACATAAGTGGGCCGGCATTCGCTACCTTCAAGCTGCTGTGCCAGAAGTTCCTTCTGGGCAAAGCCTACTATTGACAAACTGCCAAGCACAAGAAGCAGAAGTTGTACGTGATTAAGAGAGACCGCTAGTTTGCGCATGCACCGAAGCCAACTAAAGGCAGGTTCAAATCACAATCGACTGTTATAGCTCTATCCCTTCAGACCGCACCATTCTTGATTAGCATACCATTTAATCGGCGCACCATCTATGGTATCTCATCATCCAAGACAGCTATCGGCTGCTCTGGTTTTGCGAAGCGGGCAAAGAACTTTTTCGTTACTTCGGTTAAGGCCACACTAAGAAGGGCTGCCGCACATCCGACCGCAAACCCGGCAAGCATGCCGTTTCGTCGCTCGGCCCGAGCTTGTACGCCGCTCCAGCCGGTCAATTCTTCCAGAGCGCGCTTCAGGCGAATCTTCTTACTGCGGCTGATTTTCAAAGCTTGGATAGCCTGTTCGGAACCGAGCTGCCCTTTGGCAATCAGGGCATGGCATTCCAAAACGGTGGCTAGTTCTTCCGGTTTCAGCAAACCTAGATTTTCAAAGACATACGCCGAAAGCAGGGGATCGCCAAGCAACTTGTCGTAAACCGTTTGCAAATCCCGCTTGCGGACAAAGCCCGCTCCTTCGAGCAAATATGTCAGCGTAGGCGTTCCTGGGTTTTGCCCCTCCGCATGAGGCAGACTCTTGAGTGAACTATAGGATTGATGGGCGGCTCCTTTAGGATGCGTGATCTGAATTCTAGTTTTGGCCACTTGTTCCGATAGAGCGTCCGACTGAAGAGCGGCAAATCGTTGCGACTCTTCTGCTTTCAGCCAGAAGGCATGTTCGGTCTTCAGCTGCTCAGCCGCTTGCTCTATACTGAGGCGCCCTTGCCTGAGCCTTTCTTGCAACCGCAAAATGGCGGGAAAGAAAGCGGCAGATAATATTCCCTCGGAAATCAGGGCATTTTTAAGGGAATAGCCGGCCTTGGCACTTCCTTGCAACACCCGGTCCAATTGGGACTGGGGCACTATACCGGACTTTCGCACCAGGTCTGCCATCAGCTTCGTTTTCTGGGCAAAGCGGGGCGAAGAATAGATTTCGTCAAGCAGATCATCTGCATAAATTTCTCTGCCTGCCAGACGTCTCAGACAGCTATAGGCTTCCTCGCGACTAAGAAGCTCTTCGGCCACTAAGACTTGCAGGTGATTGGACATATCCAAAAGAGACTCGTCGATGCAGTTAGAAGTCATCAACACCCTGCTCACCGGGGTTTGCAATCTTTTGGAAACTTGAATAGCCTCACTTAAATCGTGCGAACTGATAAGACCCGACTGAGCCAGCAGTTCAGGTATATCTATTTCACTAGCGTAATCAGTAACCTGGTTATCCACTCGCGTTTATGACCTGGAAAAAAGAAGCATTTCCGTTAATTAATTGCTGCGAAGTCACATCGAACATCGCAAGGTATATGTTTTATAGTAAATCACAAAGAAGGCCTCCTGGGTGGATGAAAAAGAGAGGTCGTATTAAGGGCAACAACCAGAATTGGTTATCGTCCCGGCAGGCGGCATTCTCTGAGGACGGGCCATGTTTTGTAAATACCCGTGGAGGGAACAAAAATACCGGCAACAAGTAGATCTTGTTGATCTTTTTAGATGGGTCCATACATGTCTCTAATCGGCAAAGGGATTGGCGAATTGCTGGTTGATAATGGACTAATCAGCGCCGCGCAATTAGAGTTAGTCCTTGAGGAAAAGAAAAAGACAGGGCAGTCTATCTCTCAAATACTGGCACGCTTAGGCTTAGTCAGTGAGAATCAGCTGAAAGATACGCTTGAGCTCCAATACGGCGCCACCTACGTAGCCCTGAATAAAATCAAAATTGAACCCCGGACGATCAACCTTCTTCCTGAGGAATTGATTCGTACTAACCGGGTATTACCAATTTCGCAGCAGGACGATCACCTTAATCTCGCCATGGTTAATCCAGACGACGCGGATGCCCTCAAGCAGATCAAAGTCCATCTTCAGTCGTTTCACATCAAAGCCATGGTTTGCCTGGAGGATGATTTCGAGCGCTTCGTCAATTTTTTCTTTCCGGCCTCACAACCGGCCCTACCCTTGCCACAGGTTGAGACGCCCAAGCAAGAAGCGCCACCAGCCCCGCCGCCTCCCCAAGCCGCTAAAGAGCTAGATCTTCCCGAGGAGGAAACTGACGCCTCCGACCTGGGCAATTTCCTCTTAAGGCAAGGAGTACTTGATATCGACCAGCTATATGATGCGCTGCGCAGCAGCCTGCAAACCAACAAGACATTGACTCAGACTCTGGTCGCAAAGAAGGTGCTAACCAAAGAAAGAATTGGCGAATTGATCAAGTTAATGCATGCCTCCTCAGGTAGTCAGGCGAAGTTGGAGAATTCGCCCGACCCAGGCATCAG
This sequence comes from Candidatus Melainabacteria bacterium, assembly GCA_003175915.1. Taxonomy (GTDB): domain Bacteria; phylum Cyanobacteriota; class Vampirovibrionia; order Obscuribacterales; family Obscuribacteraceae; genus PSRH01. The sequence goes on from PSRH01000225.1 coordinate 12,050, forward strand.
AGGCGATGGCCAGATCGCGAAGGCAAGAGCCGGTCAGGTTAAGGCTCAAGGTCAAGAACTGGTCAATGAGCTTAGAAACGAAGAAGAGAATGGCAGCAGTTTCCAGGATAGCGAGGACGATATTGATTTCCTCAATCTCTTTAAACAGGCACCTCAGACTCCGGTGAGTCTTCTTGCCCACCAAATAATCACCAAAGCTGTCGAGCAAAAATGGTCAGATATTCACATTGAAGGGCGCAAGGATTTTATTCTTGTCAAATATGTCAACAAATTGGACGTTATGGAAGAATCGCATCTGGATCGAGAGTTTTTTACCGAGCTGGTGGCATCCTATAAACTCTTCGCCGGATTAGATCCATCAGTGGTGAAGAAACCGCAAGATAACCGGATTCCAATGACCATCCTCAACCGCCAGATCGAATTGAGAGTAACGAGTATCCCGGAAGAACATCAAGAGATGGTCGCTATCTCGATCAAGTACTTGAACGGCTGATGTTTGAATGATGGTATCACCAGTAGTGACACCTGTCGCTTCCAACAGGTGATATTGATGGCCAGAAGGCGGCTAAATCAAAACAGCATTAATTCAGCTTTTCAAGGGTTGTTAATTGGTCAAAACTAGCTACCCTGAAATTCGATTCTTGCTCATGAGGAAGCTCAATGCCTTTCGAAATTAGTGTCGGTCCGCCTGTTCTCACGATCAACCAGGGCAACACAATTCTAGTTACCGATCTGGATGGTTCGGTAAGAACTGATTCTGAGATGGGTTTATATTCCTTTGATACACGATTGGTCAGTCACTACGAGGTTCTTTCCAACGGAAACTACTGGACGCGCCTCTCCTCGAGTACAACTGCCTATGACTCGGCCCGTATCCATTTGATCAACAGGAGCTTCAATACTGAGTGCGGCAGGATTCCCGAAAACACAGTAGCGTTGACAATTGATCGACAAGTGGCCGAGGGAGTAGTCGAGCAGCTAACAATAACTAATTATGGGCCCGATCGCATCAAATTCAACTTTGAGATCGTCATTCGCTGCGACTTTGCCGACATTTTTGAGGTGCGAGCCAATTCCTTCTACCGGCGCGGACGCATTGCCACTGAGTGGAGAACCGACAAACAGGTACTGGTCAACGAGTATTCCAATGGAGATTTTCAGCGTCGTCTTGATTATAAAGTGCTCTCCTCCAGCTCGCCTGCTTACCTGGCCAATGGTCGGGTTACCTTTGAAGTGGAACTGGATCGCGGTGCTACCTGGCAGGCTGAAGCGCAGTTTGTCACAAGTTCCAGCGAAGGCAGCTTTATTAAGTCTGCCGTAAAACGCATAAGAAAGCCGGCCATCGATCTTCGTCAAGCTTGGTCGACCCATTCCACCAAATTGACCAGTTCAAACGAAGATATCTATCGCTTTTATCGTTGCTCGGTAGAAGACATGGGCGCCATGCGTTTGTACGAACAATTAAAAGACGTAGACCTCTGGATTCCAGCCGCCGGTGTTCCCTGGTATGTAACCCTATTCGGCCGGGACAGCCTGATTGTCAGCTTGCAAACCATGCCTATTTCAGCGCGTCTAGGTATCGGTGCCCTGCACGAGCTGGCCCAATATCAAGCCAAAGCGATCGATGATTGGCGTGATGCCGAACCTGGCAAGATACCGCATGAAATACGGGCGGGTGAACTTGCCTATCTCAAACGAATTCCCCATACGCCCTACTACGGCACGGCTGATGCCACACCCCTCTTTCTCATCGTCTTGCATGAGGCCTGGAAATGGTTGGGAAATAACGACTTACTCAAGCAATATAAGGATGTAACCGAGAAGTGCCTCGACTGGATCGACAATTACGGGGACATTGATGGCGACGGCTTCCAGGAGTATAAGACGCGCTCGAGGGAAGGTTATGAGAATATGGGCTGGAAGGACTCCGGAGATGCAATCGTCTATCCGGACGGCAGCCAGGTTAAGCAACCGAAAGCGCTTTGCGAGCTACAGGGCTATGTTTATGATGCCTGGGTAAGAACTGCCGAAGCTTTTACCGCTCTGGGCGAACTGGAGAAGGCGCAAACTCTGAGGAAAAAAGCCGAAGATCTTAAAGATAAATTCGCCGAGCATTTCTGGTGTGATGACATTGGTTTTTTCGCGCTTACGCTCGACTCGGCCAAGCAACCAGTAAAGACGATCGCTTCCAACGCTGGACATTGCTTGTGGAGCGGTATTGCCAAACCAGAGCATGCTGACCGGATAGTGAAAAGATTTTTTGAGCCGGATCTGTTTTCCGGTTGGGGAATTCGCACTCTATCAAGTCTAAATCCCGCATTTAACCCGCATTCTTACCATCTAGGATCAATCTGGCCGCACGACAACGGTTTGATCGCTCTTGGGTTTAAACGCTACGGCTATCACGCCGAGGCAGCCCGGGTGGCCCGTGATATTTCTGAGGCAGCCAGCTTTTTTGTCGGACATCGTTTGCCTGAACTCTATGCTGGTACAGAGCGAACGCCGGGTAGTTTTCCCGTGCAATACTTACAAGCCAACGTACCGCAAGCCTGGGCAGCCGGCTCGATTTTCCACTTATTGCAGGCAATGCTCGGACTTCAAGCCGACGCACCTAACCACAAGTTATACGTCGATCCCCAATTACCCAAATGGCTTCCCGATATCACTTTAACCAATCTGTCTGTAGGTGACGCCATTCTTGAATTACGTTTCTGGCGCGACGGTTCAGAAAGTCGCTGGGATGCCAAAGTCGTCTCCGGAAAACTAGAAGTGGAACAACACGATTTCCACCTGCACAACTAATCGCGGTCAAACTCTTGCCTTAAACTTTCATGAGGCGATAAGATTTAAGCAGGGAGGTGAAATTGTCACCATGTCCTCACCCTCTTCGGTAACACTGCGCCAGCTACCCCTTTTCCCACTTCCGGAAGTGGTGCTGTTTCCGAAGGCGAACTTACCTCTGCATATTTTTGAGATGCGTTACAGGGAAATGGTCCAGACAATCCTGGCAAGCGATTGCTGCTTCGGGGTATTAATGTGGGACCCTGCCACCAAAGAAACCGCCCGCATTGGCTGCGTCACTGAAATCGACCATGTCGAACGCTTGCAGGACGGGCGTATGAATATACTGACGCGCGGATTGAAGCGCTTCCGCGTTGTGGAATTGCTCAAGAAGAAACCGTACCTGGTTGGCTTAGTAGAATGGCTCTATGACGACCAGCCAGATCGCGATTTGAGCGGACTTTGCGAGGACGCAGTCTGCCTGCTTACGGACGTCGCCCGCCTTTCCGGAAGGCTCACGGAACGAATCATCGAACTACCTGGCGATCTACCAAGACAACCAGAAGAGCTTTCCTATTGGGTGGCGGCCAATCTATACGGAGACGCCAGTGAACAACAGGCTCTATTGGAACTGCAAGATACTGCTGTTCGTCTCGAGCGAGAAATCGAAACTTTGGCAACGACGGTAAAAGAGCTTGCCGCTCGCACAGCCATCAAAGAGGCGTTTGCCTAGGCATCACCGGCAATACCACAGCCGCCAGGGTCACTTTCGCTTGCCCACCGCTTTAAGATGGGACCCTGGCTGAGTTGGTCGACTCGCTCAGCCAGCTTGGCGGCCGCTTTGTCGTTTGGCATAAGCGGTCTCATCGATCAGGCGCACCAGATTTTTTCAGCGAAGGCGCTCAAACCCTTTGCTGGTACGGCAATTGTTAGCTAGCAACCGCCAGGAAGGATCGGCTGAGACTAGTCTAATCTTCGCTTCAAGCCAGGAATAATCACATTTCTCGGAATTCTTAATTGTCGGTTTCAGCCGATTTATTCATCGACAGAAAGAGGTGGATTGGCTAAGATGGAAGTTGTAACTCTAGGCGTTCCAAGGTAGCTCGGTAGGCACTTAAACGCCAGCATCTTTTTGTTCTAACACCTGGCGAAATTGTGGACTGAAATCCGTCATAAATTGAGGTAGGCCTCCTTTCGGTTCACTGAGAGCACCTGCAGGATTCCCGGAAACTCGCCCGTGTACCTTTGTGAAGCGTTGCTCTTTATTCAACTCTTAACAAATCGGCAGTCCCTCGATAGGCAGGAGAGAATTAGCGAGGCTTACTGAGTGAAAGTAATCGAGGTAACAGCAGGCGGGTTTGGCTAGCTGCTTTTACCTCAAGAGCAAGCTTTTCAGCCGGAGCGAACTCTGCCCGGCTAACAGCAGAAGGAGATGGCATTGGATAAGGACATAGATTATGTTTTGGTGACGGGGGCTACAGGCAATCAGGGCAACGCCACGGCGCGCTTGCTTCTCGAAAAAGGCTTCCGGGTCAGAGCTATGACCCACCAACCGCACAGTCCTAAGGCCGCACTTTTAGCCGCTGCCGGCGCCGAAATTGTCTTGGGAAACCTGGATGATCCGGCAGTACTCCACAGCGCCTTTGTTGGCGTCAAGGGCGTCTTTGCCGTTCAAGGCTCAAGGAGAGCAGAATCGAGAGTCGAAGAAGAGCGCGGAAAGCGCCTTGCCTACATTGCCAAAGAGCAGGACGTTCCACAATATATATACAGTTCCGTTGCCTCGGCACGAGAAAAGAGCGGCATACCGCACTTTGAAGTCAAGGGAAGAATAGAGAAGACGATCCGGGATTTGAATTTTCCTTCGCACACTTTTTTACGGGGAACTTTCTTTATGGAAAGCCTTCTGGATCCCGATTTATTTCCCGAGGTCGTCTCTTCCGGCAAACTAATTTGCCCGATCAGCCCACAAACCAGGGTGCAAATGGTTTCGGCAGAAGACGTTGCAAAGTTCGCCGTCTATTCATTCGAAAATCCCACTCTTATGAACGGCGTGGAACTCGACCTGGCAGGTGACGAACACACCTTTGAAGAAGTGGCCCAAGTATTGAGTATTGCCTTCCATAAGAACATTGAATTTGCTTCGGTTGATATGGATGAATTTGCCAAGCTCAGGGATTTATCTCATGAGCGCCGCCATAATGTCGAACGAATAATGGACTGGTGGGAAGCCGTAGGTTGGGACATAGACATCGGCGGATTGATGCTGGCCAGCCGCAATTGCGGAATTGAGCTCAAAACTCTCAATGAGTGGGCTATAGGCCAGGCCACTAAATCTGGTGTCTATAGTTCTTCTGGTTCAGCCATTTCCTCTTAAAGAGACGGCTCTTTTGCTAATATAGAGCGACAGCACTGTGGAGGAAAAACCATGGCACAGGCAGTCAAGCTCGCCCAGAATGTGCAGGCTTACCGATTAGTTGAAAAATTCGGCATTGATCACCTGGTTGTTTCCGAATCAAAACCTGAGCCAATAGGGCACGGACAGGTGCGGGTCAAAATGCACGCTGCATCGCTGAACTATCGCGACCTGATGATTGTCAGGGGCGAGTACAACCCTAATCTCAGGCAGCCTACTGGACTGGTACCACTGTCTGATGGAGCCGGCGAAGTTGTCGAACTGGGCGAGGGGGTAACTCGTTTCAAAGTAGGCGATCGGGTAGCTGGCCTGTTCTTTCAAAGTTGGCTGGCCGGTGAATGTGATGAACAAAAGTCGAAATCGGCCCTGGCCGGAAGTATCGACGGAGTTTTGACCACCTACAAAGTTTTTCACGAGGACGGACTGATTTCTTTACCGGCCCATTTGAGCTACGAAGAGGGAGCGACCCTGCCTTGCGCTGCTGTCACTGCCTGGAACGCCTTGATCTTTAGCGGCGGCTTGCGGGCTGGTGAAACAGTATTGACGCAGGGCACCGGCGGTGTCTCCATCTTCGCCTTGCAATTCTCCAAAATTACCGGAGCAAGAGTGATCGTTATATCCAGCAGCGATGAAAAGCTTGCTCGAGCCGAAAAGCTCGGTGCCAATGACTTGATCAATTACAAGAAGAACCCCAACTGGGAAATAAAGGTCAAAGAACTGACAAGAGGAAGAGGCGTGGACCATATTGTTGAACTGGGCGGAGCTTCAACACTGACCAAATCGCTCCAGGCCATTCGTCTGGGCGGACAGATCTCCTTGATTGGCGTGTTGTCCGGCAAGAGCGGAGAAATCAACCCGGTTCCGATTCTCATGAAAAACGTGTGCGTCCAGGGAATTTATGTTGGCTCACGGGAAATGTTTGAGGGTATGAATGCCGCCATCAGTCTCCATAAACTCCATCCCGTGATCGATCGCGTCTTTCCCTTTGCGGAAGCGAAGCAAGCCTTCAGCTACATGGAAAGTAGCTCGCACCTGGGCAAAATCGTCATTAAAATAGCCTAGTAGGTCGATTGCAAAAACGGAGTTAAGGAGAAATGGTTATTGGGTACTATGTCTCAGCAGCTGTCATCTTTCTGATCGCTGCCGCCTTTTTTGTCTTCCTTTGGCGGTTGGCCAAACGTCGTGGATACAATCCCTGGTGTTGGATTTTTTCGGGACTGATCGGCTTGATCGTCCTTTTGTGCATGCCCAGCCCGAAAACGGCAGCTACCCCGGAGCAAACTGCCCTGCGTGCTAAACGCGGCAATATTACCGGTGTGGTTATAACCACTGCTCTCTTACTAATTAATATCCTTCACCACTTTTTGCACCCGCACCCAATCCATTAATTGCCTTACCGTGACTGGTTGATTGCCGTGCTCATAGATTTAGTCGTGCTGGCAAGTTGAGCCATCAATCCGAACAATTGCAGCATGTTTGGCGGCGCAGTTTCTTGGCGCAATTCCCGATAGATCATGGCCACATTGGCGGCCATCCGTTCGCCATCATTCCAATCCGCGTAAGGGCCATCGAGCATCTGCCGGGCCGCTTCCAATACATCTCTTCCGGAATCAAAATGCTTACGTGCTTCCGCAGCAACGTACTGAAAGTATTCTTTTACAGCACTGACGCCTCTTACGTCGGTGATTGGTCCATGACCCGGTACAACAATTTTTGGTTTGAGGTCAAGCATGATTTGACAGGCCTTGATGCAGTTAGCAACCGGGCCTGCCCACATTAGAGGATGCCCCTCGATAAATAAGATGTCGCCGGCAAAAATGATTCCGCAATCGACTACGTAAATTATGGTATCGCCGGCAGTGTGGGCCGGTCCAACTTCAATAAGCTCAACTTGCTTTTTGCCAACCGTTCGCTTAAGCCTACCTTCGAACAAAGTGGTTGGTGGTTTTCTTTCTATTCCTGAGAATTCGAACTTGCCAAAGCATTGCTTGAAATATTTCCCGACCTCTCCCATTTTTTCCGATTCCTTGAGAATCTGATCCATCATCTGCGGACTCTCATGGGCAAATGATGCAGCCGTGGCTTTAGAAGCTACGACATCAGCTCCTTCAACAAGAATATTTCCGTTACAATGATCGCCGTTTGAATGCGTGTTGACGACAGTGGCAATGCGCCCGGTCTGATTTGGTATTACTCGTTTCATAGCAGCAAGCATTTCTCTCGTCAGATTCAAGTCATACAGGGTATCGACAAGCATGGCTTCCTGACCATCGGTGATCAAGCCAGCGTTGCTGAAACCCCATGAGCCATCCGGTTGTAGCCAGGCATAACACCCATTGCCCAGATCCCTGAGACCCTTGCTGTAAGAAAATTGCGGCAGTCCAAGTTTCATCGTCGCCTCTCAAAAATATCTCAACAAGTACCCCATACCTATGGGTGATGCAAAAGCGTGTCAGCAATAGCCAGACCGCCGGAAACTACATATACTACAGCAACAGCAATCTGAATGGACCTTGCCGATAAGCGATTGCCGACGGCCTTGCCGGCCAGGATTGCCAAGGCGTTAGAAGCCACCAGTCCGACTGTAGCACCCATCCAGACTGCCAAAAAGTCATGGTAGCGGGTTGCCACAGCGACAGCCGTGAGCATAGTCTTGTCACCAAGTTCAGCCAGGAAGAAGGCTATGATCACGGTCATGAGCGGCCCGTGCTTACCAAAATGCGGTTTCTCCTCTTCCTTTGCCTGATCTCCCTTAAGCGTCCAGATACCAAATCCAATGAAAGCGATGCCAGCAATCAAATTTACCCAGTAGGCAGGGAACACCTTGCCGAAACTTTCTCCTAAGGCGACCGATATCAAGTTGATCAAAAGGGTGGCGATGCAAACGCCAATCAACACCGTTATAGCCTTGTATTTGGCCGAAAAAGCCAGAGTCATAAGCTGAGTTTTGTCCCCCATTTCAGCCATGAAGACAAAAAACAGCGCCGCCCAAAAACCTTTCATTAGCAACCTGCCTTGAATATCCGTCCTGTGATCTTATTTGCTGTCGGCAACTTTGTTTGCTAAATCTTGATGAACTTTCCCTAGTTACCGGGCAGTGGCAACTATACTTTATTTTAGATTGGTTCAAATGCATCGTCGTCTTATCTTCAGGCCAAAGCCATGGATGTTTTGAAAGCTGCCAGCAGCTTCGCTGATGGGCTACTCGATCTTTTCAGTCGCACTGCCAAGAAACTCGAATCACCGGGCAAGGAATTGAGTCGGGACAGCATCCTGGGTGCCGAGGCACAAGTTTCTACCTCTATAGAAAGAGCCGGCGTCGGTGAGGTTCTAGTCGTATTGGGCGGTTGCCTTCAGAATTATCCTGCCCGGGCTGTGCGTCCCGATCAAAGGTTTGAAAAGGGCAGTAAGGTGCGAATAGCCGATGTCGGGGCCAATCTTCTTTATGTTGAATCTTGTCTTGTCAAACCGACAACACCGCGCATCGAAGTGATCGACTAACGTGGCCACAGCGAAAAGCAAGTCTGTTTAGTTTCGTTTGCTGCTGCGCCGCAAGATCAATTCAATCAAATTATCCGCCAAGCGTTCCATTCGAAACGGAAGGATCTCCTTGCCGTAGAGGATTTCCTGAGTCATGATGTAGCTCACCAGGCTTCCGCAAAAAATGCGAGCACAGGCTTCTGGATCTTTGATGTTCAACTCCGGATGAGCATCAAAGTAATCAGTAAGAATTTTCATACCAGGTTTGATCACAGTGTTGACATAGAGCCTGGCCAGCTCCGGAAATCTGCTTGATTCACCAACAACCGTGCGCATCAAGGCTATGTACGACTTGTCCTTTTGCCGGTCAGCAAACACCTCGGCTATCTTCCTCAGAACAGTTTCGGGCGCTTCCGGACTGGCAATCCTCTCGCCAAATTGCCCGCGAAAATGCTCGAGTGTAAGCGATTCTATGATGGCAACAAACAAGCCCTCTTTGTCATTAAAGTGACTATAGATCGTTTGTTTGATGACACCGGCGCGCTCGGCGACACGATTCATGCTCGTACCCTTGTAGCCATATTGCAAGAAAGTCTCAAGAGCAGCTTTAACGATCCGATCCCTTTTCGCTTTTGAATAGGCGGAGAGATCTTCTTTCTTGCTTGAGTGGCTCAGGGAGAGATTCATAACCCTTCCATTTTTTACTGCTGAGTTACATTGTATAACGACATTGTCGCCTGGCTTTAGCGCTTCCTAGTCAGCCTAACTGCTTGTAAAAAAACGCCTTTTCCGGACTTTCTGCCGAGTTTGACAATTCATACCGTGCGGTATGATAATAGCATGTCCTTTAGTAAAGATGTCATTCGTTGAATAATCGCCAGCCAAGTTCCATGGATGCCTATCGCAAAGCAATTTTCTCAAAGGAAGCCGCAACCGGGGAGGCGCGGCAGGCAGAAGGCACGGTGCAAAGCCCGAGAAGGCCCAGCATACCGACAAATAAACCGGACTCTACGAAAGAGATGAGCGGCTCAGGACCGGAATCAAAGAGCGGGCAACCCAAGCGGGATCGAACCAAAAGGCGGCTATTGCTTTTCCTTCTCATCCTTTTATTGGCGGGCGCCACTTATGGAGCCTGGCGTTTCTTCGTCATGCAATCTGAACGTGGAAAGCTGAGAGTGAGCGGCCGCATCGAAGGCTATGAAACAAATGTTGGTGCCAAGATTGGTGGGCGGGTTGATTTTATTGCTGTGCGCGAAGGCGATTTCGTTAAAGTCGGTCAATTGATCGTTCGCATCAGCGATGACGACATTCAAGCCCAGTTGCGCGGCGCTAAAGCTCGCTTAAAAAAAGCAATTGAGTCGCGCGACCAAGCGATCGAGCAGATCGGCGTAATTAAGAACGCCCTGGCGCAATCGCAGCTGAATAAACGACAGTCGGTTGAGGACGCCAAAGGAAGAATTATGCAGGCAGAAGCCCAGCTTGCCGCAAGCAAAGCTAACCTGAGCCAAGCTGAAGCACAGTTGTCCGAATCCCAGGCGGATTTGAAGCTAGCTCAGTTGAGAAAAGAACGTTATGACACTCTTGCCGTTCAGGGCGCCGTCATGCAAGATGAAGCCGATCAGGCCGATACCACCATGCAGACGACTGTAGCAACAGTGAGTGCGCGGCGCGCTGCCGTTGAGGCAGCACGGAAACAATTCGTCGCTTCCGAAGGTGCTTTAACTCAGGCGAAAACTGCCAGATACAATCCGCCTATTCGTACTACCGAAGTGTTTTCATCCCAGCACCAGCTTGTTCAAGCCCAATCGCAGCTGAAAGCAGCGCAAGAGGAAATCCAGAACGCTAAATCGTCCGTTGATGAGATCCAGGCAAACATCGCCTATCTGAACATTCTCAGTCCCATTGATGCAGTTGTCACAGCTCGTGCGGTAGAACCGGGAGCAGTAGTAGTCGCCGGCCAGACAGTGCTATCAATCATCAATCTGGACACGGTCTATTTGCGTGCTTATGTTCCAGAAGGAGAGATCGGCAAAGTGCGCGTCGGACAGAAAGCCCTTGTTTACCTGGATTCAGCTCCAAAGAAAGGCTGGCCTGCGCAAGTAATCGAAATCGACCCCGAAGCTTCTTTCACACCAGAGAACATTTATTTCAGAGATGACCGGGTCAAGCAAGTGTTTGGCATGAAGATTGCCATCAAGGATCCACAGAGATTTCCCAAACCGGGGATGCCGGCCGACGCGGATATAATGCTCGATGATAAACAATGACCACTGCGTTTCGCTCACCATCCACGCCACCATCTCCAGAACCTCCTGAGCAATCAGTGATTTATGCCCGCGGGCTGAAAAAAACTTACGGCAATTTGGAAGCAATAAAAGGCATAGATCTTTCCGTACAACGTGGCGAAGTCTTCGGCTTGATTGGTCCTGATGGAGCCGGTAAAACAAGTACTTTCCATATTCTCGGTGGAGTGATGGAGCCGAGCGGCGGAGAGGTACGCGTCATCGGCAAAACACCCCGCGAAGCCCGCCTGGGAATTGGCTATCTCACTCAACAATTCTCTCTCTTTCTCGATATGAGTATCGAAGAGAACATGCGTTACGTGGCCGGATTGCGAGAAGTGCCAGAAGATCAATTTAAAGAGCGCAAAGAAAAGTCGCTCAAGCAAATGAATCTCTATCAGTTTCGTGACCGCTTGGCCGGTCAACTCTCCGGTGGCATGAAGCAAAAGCTGGCCTTGTGTTGTGCGCTCATTGCCCGACCAACAGTCTTGCTGCTTGACGAGCCAACCACTGGAGTCGACCCGGTGTCTCGCCGTGAATTTTGGGATCTGCTTGCCGAAGTAGCGGCCGATGGCGTTACCATAGCTGTGGCTACCCCCTATCTCGATGAAGCAGAACGGTGCGGACGCGTTGCTCTCATGTATGAAGGGACCATCTATCAACTAGGCACCGTTTCCGAGTTGAAGCAGAATCTGCATCTGAGCCGTTTGGAAGTACGGTCAGGCAAGATTCTCTCTCTTGAAAATGAACTGGTCGCAGCCCTGAAAGAGAATCGGCCGAAAATCGCCGATGTTCAAACATTTGGTGACAGGTTGGATGTTCTCGTTCCCCAGCTTGAAGAGGGTGAACATCTGGTTCGTGACATCGCTGGTCGTTTCAAGCTGGATGACATTACCATCGTCCGCGAGGAACCGACGCTAGAAAACGTATTCGTCACCAGTCTCAAACATTCCGGCGACGAAGAAAACTATATGCCCTTCGCCTTCACTAAAAAACAATTGGGAGCTCTTGGTGCCTCGGCCATAAAGGCTGAGCGGGTAACTAAGATATTCGGCACTTTTCACGCCGTAGAAGAGGTCAGCCTGGATGTCGCCTATGGTCAGGTGTATGGTCTTTTGGGTGCCAATGGTGCGGGGAAAACAACGACAATCAAGATGCTTTGCGGACTGCTTGAACCGACGCGCGGTCAAATGATGTTGGCCGGACAGGTAGGTGCTTTGAGGGATCCAACCATCCGGGAACGAATTGGCTACATGAGCCAGAAGTTTACTCTCTATGATGATTTGACTTTGTTCGAAAATCTCCAATTCTATTGTGGTGTCTACGAGATACCAATTGGCCAGCGCCTGGACAAGATCAAGTGGGTATTAAGATCCGCAGAGCTCGAACGTCAGGGTTCGATGCTTACGGCGAAACTTCCAGGCGGTTGGAAGCAACGCCTGGCCTTTGGAGCTTGTGTCATGCACGAGCCGGAGATTTTGTTTTTAGACGAGCCAACCAGCGGAGTCGATCCCCTGGCAAGGAGAGATCTATGGACAATGATCTCTGATTTTGCTCGACACGGTAGCGCCATTCTAGTTACCACTCACTTCCTGGAAGAAGCTGAGCACTGCCATGAGCTAGGTTTTATGGTCTCCGGAAAACTCGTTGCTCATGGCTCCCCGAGTGAAATCAAAGCGAGCCAACCTGGTCAAATCATAGAAATCATTACCAATGACAATCAGCGCGCCTCAAATCTCCTCAAGAAAGCTATGGACAACTGGCGCGTTTCGATATTTGCCGATCGGTTGCACGTGGTTTTGGACGATCCGGCCGAGCAATTGCAGGCGGTCCTAAGCATGCTCACCGACAATGGCTTAGAGATCCGTTCGCAAAGACCGATCCCATTTTCCTTAGAGGACTCCTTCATTGGCATCGTCCAACGAGCCGGTGGCGCTTCGGAGGTGTGAGTGAATTGAAACGAATCATCGCTCAGGTGCAAAAGGAAATACGACAGTTTCTAAGAGACAGGCTGACTGTCGCCCTCGCCTTCGTTTTGCCGTTGATTACTTTGCTCATTCTCGGTTATGCCATTCGTCTGGAAGAAAAGAATATTGCAATCGCAATCCAGGACGAAGACAACAGCCCGCTCAGCCGCGCTTTCACCGAGCGACTGCTAGCCACTGACCAGCTGGAGGCGACCAGTTACACAAGCCACGACATCCTCAAGAGTGCCATCGACACCGGCGACGCCCAGGCAGCGATAATCATTCCTCCTGAGTTTTCGCGCCGGTTCAAAGCCGGCAAAGCCGCAGCTATTGAAGTAATTATTGATGGCACCGACGTCAACAATGCCCGTGTGATCAAAAACAGCGTTCTGGCTGTCACCAGGCAACTGCAAATCGACCTTCAACAGGGCTCCCATCCCCCACCAATCCAGGCAAACGTCCGTTTGTGGTTCAATCCGGGCCGCAAGGAATCCTTATATGTGGTGCCGGGGACCTTCGGCTTGATTCTCTGGATTTATCCTAATCTTCTCGCCGCTATAGCCTTTGCCAGAGAGAAGGAGCAAGGTACGATTTTGCAGGCTTATGCCTCGAGCATCACGGCCTTTGAATTGATCGTCGGTAAAGCTCTGGCATACTTGATCGTCGGTATATCAATCAGCACACTGGTAGTCGTCATCGGCATGATTCTCTTTCAACTGAGATTTGTCGGAGATCCTACGCCTTTCCTGATTGGCACCCTATTGTTCGTATTGGATAGCGTTCTGTTTGGCTTGATGATTGGCAGTGTCACGACCACTCAAAACGCCGCCGTGCAGGCAGTCGCATTTGCCGGGTTCACTCCGGCCTTGCTTTTGTCGGGTTTTCTCTATCCATTGAGGAACATCAAATTCCCTTTCAATTACCTCTCTTACATCTTCCCCACTCGTTATTACATGCCCCTTGCTCGAGATAGCTTCGTACGTGGTGCCGGCTGGACTAGTCTCTGGTACCTGGTCCTGCTTTTTGTTCTTTTTGCAGCAATTTATTTCTTGCGCTGCAAACATCGCATGAACCGCATGCAGCTGGAAGGTTGAATATGAAATTCCCATGGATCGACCGATTTCTTGAAAAGCGCTTGTTTGCCTTAATCCAAAAGGAGATACGGCAAATTCTGCGAGATAAACAATTATTATTCCTTCTCGTTTTCCCACCAACTTTCCAGCTCTTGCTTTACGGCTTCGCCTTGGATCCCGATGTAAAAAATCTGCGCATTGCTATCGCGGATTTATCTGCCTCGCCTATCAGTCGCGAGCTTGTCTCTGCCATAGTCGAAAATCACGTTTTCGATATAAGCAAAGTCGGCTATACCGAGAGTGCCGTATGCCGGGCAGTAGCACAGGGCAGAGTCGAAGCAGCCCTGATCATACCGCCTGAATTCAATCGCAGAATTAAAGAAGGATTGACTGGCAACATTCAAATATTTCTTGATGGAGCGGATGCAAATACTGCCGGTATCGCCGGCGGTTACTTGAGCCAGATGATCGGCAGCTTTGCCCGTTCGCTTCAAATGGTTAACTTGACACTGGGCAGCATCCACCCGGACATCACCTTCCTGTACAATCCCGGCCTAGAAAGCGCCTGGTTTTTTGTTCCCGGTGTAATGGGACTGGTACTCAATCTCACCGGTTCGCTCGTATCAACATCTACGCTAATCAGGGAAAAGGATTCAGGCACGCTGGAGCAATTGATCATGACGCCGGCGAGTTCGGTCGAAGTTCTGGTCGCTAAGATTCTCCCTTTATTTTTTCTTTTGATGGGCAATGTTTGCATCGCACTGGCTGTAGGAAAATTTGTCTTCGATGTTCCTTTCAGGGGCGATGCTCTTTTGTACTTTTTCGTTTCCGGTCTTTACGTTTTCGTCGCTATATCTATAGGAATCACTCTTGCTTCCATATCAAAGAACCAGCGAGGCGCAGTCCTTACTTCTTTCTTTATAAACTTGCCGGTAATCATGCTTTCCGGCGCCACAGCACCAATCCAAAGTATGCCCAGGTTTTTTCAGTACATTGCTCTTCTCAATCCACTACGCTACTACATCGTCTGCATCAGAAGCATTCTTTTGAAAGGGGTCGGGCTCGATATCGTCTGGCCAAACGTTGTCATGCTAGCCATCTTTGCCGTTGGACTGTTAGCCTTGAGTGCCAATCGATTTCGTAAACAACTAGGTTGATCCTTTGTTATTTCCCCGGTTGCACCGGCGCGCCTTTTCGCTCTCCGTTCAAATCACGTTTGCGATATAGAACCATCCGGCTTTCCTTGCCGGCAAATTCATATTCACCTACTTTGGAAAACCGTCCGGATTCCTCGAAGTATTTTTCCAATTTATGGTAATTATCTCGGTCGCTATCGGTGACAAAATTTTTGATTTCGCATTCCGGATCATTCTTCATTGTCACGTAACAGTCGGGGTTCAGATCGATGTAACGAGGATTACATGTGAAGACCGCTCCTAAGTTGCTCCCATACATGTACTTAATAAGCAGTTTTATGCCTCTTTGCCTGGCCACGTAGAGAAGCGAACATGGTTCACAGTTGCGGCAAAAGACCGTGAACATTATTGTCGGTAGATGCTCCCCCTGTTCAGATTGGATATGATCGAGCAGCCAGTCGTAGGCAAGTGAACCTTGCTGAGGGTAGGAAGCATACACACCTGGCCAATTGCCATAAAAACCATTGAAGTAGTTATCGAGAGATCTCCTAAGATCAACAAGAGCAAAAGGGTAGGGCGTGAAGCTGAAGGCAAAAGAGATGATAAAAAGGTAAATAGCAAAAGCCGCATCGAGGATTCTTAATAGGGGCCAACCAGTTCGCCACATACTCACCAATAGACTAGCGATGGATAGTGCTAAATACCCAAGAATAGGAAGCAAGTACCGCGCCTCGTTATCGCACCAGCGAAGCGTACACAAAAACAACAAACCTAATATTGTACTGGCTGGAAGCCAAAGTTTGCGTTGCCCTGGAAAGTTGAATAACGAAAGGGCGAAGACAGCAGACACAGGCATGGAAATACAATAGATCGTCACTTCGATGCGTGAGGCCAGATTCTTGAACCAATCTTTTGTACCGCCAGCTTGTAGTGCCAGTTCAGTATCCCATACGTGCATGTTTTCTTTTATCACCGGCAGACTGGGAACCAGCCAAGCCAAAAACATGATTGCCGCTATGGCAAGCCCGATCGAAAACTGCATAGCTTTTCCGAAGTCACGCTCCAGTAATCGCTTACTCAAGACCAGGAAAATAGCCGGCGCCAAGTATATAGCACCCATTTGTTTGGTAAGACAGGTTAAACCAATTGCCATTCCTGCCATCAGCGCATTGGCCAATGAGGGGGTTGCGTTCCAGCGGGCAATTAACCAAAGAGCTAGAAAGCACATCGACGCCAACGGCATATCGATCAGGCCCCGGGTGTGAGCGATTACACAGACGAGTGGCAGACTAAAGTAAATAGCGGCAGCCGTAAGACCTACCGCCGCATCATCAAAAAGTTGGCGCCCAAGCTTGTATAGCGAAATAAACCCGACGGCAAAGAAGACAAACCTGGGAAGGTGATCGGCGACGACGGGCGGTATCGGAGAAAAAAGAAAAAGACAATGAACCCAGCAAAAAAAGGGAGGATACCTGTAAGCGCAGGTGAAAAGAGCGAGGAGTTTTTTATCGAAACTAACCGGGCTACTGAGCACATCCTTCAAGTTATAGCTTTGCAATAGGTGATCTGCCGAGTCCCAGATTGGCACGGTCCGATCGAGATAAACCCAATAGACAAGCGAAATGAAAAAGAAACAAAACACAAATAGAAATGGCCATTCAGTCGCAAGAAACGATCTCAGGCCAGCAGGTAGTTTCCAGTATGGTGGATTTTTCACGCACTTCCCTTCCCAATTCTCAAGTTAGCAGAAAGAGAAGTCCTTGTCACTGAGCCCTACGGCTACTTGATCGGCTATTCAAGCAAAAGCTGTCACGATATGAAGAACTGGAAAGAAACTTGCCCGCCGACGGGTCGGAAACATTCAAAAGAGGAGTAAAATTTTACTCACAGCTTAAGGCAACGACAGAG
>PSRH01000171.1 GCA_003175915.1 Candidatus Melainabacteria bacterium
CTATTGAACTAGAATCGGTTCTTTTGTGGGTGCCTTTTTCGCATACGAGAAGAGAATGTCCGCCTGAGGGATATCGCTCATGCCGGGATAGCCTTTCTCGATAATCAAATCGGCTAATTTACTGACTTGCCGGAAGTACCTGTCAGTTGGTCTTTCACCGGTGAGCTTTCTGCGCAAGTCTTGACAGAGAATATCAGTGGCACCCTGGATAACCGGATCGCCTCCCTGGTGGGCCCAGAGACAGGTGACCAGGATCACTATAGTGTCCTGGATCCTCTGTGACATTTCGGCGATTCGACATTGCCTGTCGGCCAGTTTGAGTTGATGCTTCACCATATTCTGAGTTAGTTCAAATGGTGATTCCTGCAACATGGAAAGGGCGAAGTCAACATGGTTCTGCAAAACCGGACTCAACCCCGTCACGGTTTGTTTGTCGGCCGCGGCCAGGAATTTACCGATGTACCAGAACGTGTAAGGAATCAGCTCGTTTCGCAATTTCCATACATCCAAAGGATTGGCCGGATTGAGAGTTTTCATGTTGTTGCGAGCAAGCGCCTTTCCGACTGGCTCGAAGAATGTGACACCATGCTGCTTGGCAAGCGACTTAAAGAAAGCCATTCCAAGAATCTCGCCCTCACCCTCGTAAATGCAAGGAGCAAGGAAGTCGTGAAGATTGTCGCCAAAAAGGTGACCTTTTAAGAACGACCTGCCGCCATGCGTTTTCATGAAGTACTCAATAGCCACTTCCTTTTGGGCCTCGCTACCGAAAATCTTGGCGATCACACATTCCAGTTCACCCCGATAGCCTTGATCCAAGAGCCAGGAACCCCAAGCGACCAGAGCTTCGGCGCCAGCAATTAAGGCGGCTGTGCGGCCGATCCGCCGTTTTACCAGCTCCCGGCTTTCAATTGCCTGACCGTAGGTTTCCCGAAAGTGCGCCCACGGTAAAAGGTTGGCGAGCATTGCTTTCATGGTAGCCGACGCCACCGTACATAGTGCCAATCGACCGAGATTCAGTCCATGATAGGCCACCGTTAGCCCATCCCCAAGGGCGGGCACGAGTAGATTTTCTTTCGGAACCTTGAAGTCCTTAAACCTCAGTCCTTGATTCCATGCATGCTTCACCGCGTGTAGCCCATAAGGGATGAATTGGAAATGTTCGTTTTCTTGCTTAGGCAAATCGGCAATGAGAGCAGCCGGCTTGCCGTCAATTAAACAAACTATCCCGACAGTTCGTCCGGCCACGGCATTGGTGATGAACAGTTTTTCGCCATTGATCAAGTAATGGTCCCCGCTCAAGGTAGCGGTTGTGCGCAATGCAGTCAGGTCTGAACCGGCACAGGGTTCGGTGAGGGCAAAGGCCGAAATCGCTTCGCCGCTTGCCAACTTGGGAAGGAAGCGGGCCCTTTGCTCTTCATTGCCAAAAGTACTGGCCGGATCTACCGCTCCTATACAACCATGCACCGAGGCCAGGCCCGCAACCATGGGCTCGATTGTAGCTACCTGGGCAAGGAAGGTCATAAATTGCCGGATGGTAAGTCCTTGTCCACCATATTTTTTGTCGATCAATAGGCCCCAATAGCCAACTTTGCCGAGATCTTCAATGACCTTCTCGGAAATCTTATCGTTGGCATCCAACATCGTGCCGGCTTTCTTATGCTTGCGCAAGACTTCAAGCGAGTCACGCAGCGCCGGCAAGTTAAGCGCATCAGCTTCCAGTTTGGGAGGGGTAAACAGGTCAAGGGGCACGTGATTTTCCCAGACAGCACGGTGCACTGGACTATTTACGGTTTTGTACTGAGGCGCGAAGAGGGACTCGACTTGATCATCGGCGGTATCGACCGCACCAGTACGGCGTGCCTCTTCTTCTGTCTTTCCTCCGAGGCGCATTGCCGTTTCGGCAAAACTGGCCTTACCATCGGGATCTTTTAAGCTACTCATAGTTTTCCTCAACCTTCCTCTAGGAAGTTATCTCTCGATAACAATTATAAGCTTTTATCCGTGCTCCGAACGGCCTGTGCCGTCCATTGCCTTATGCCATGCCAATCTTCAGTTTGAGCAACCTAGGGATTTTTGGCTTTTCTTGAGATTAATCTGGTCAACTTAAGACCTTAGATCTAGTGTTTTTTTCAAATTCAAACTTTACGGGCGGATCGCTTTCCAGATCGAAATGCAGCTTAAGCGTATCGTGTTTGATTAGATCGCAAAGCGTTTTGCCAGCCATCTCGAAGCGCCAACCATTGAGCAAGGGAAAGTTCGACTGATCTATTTTATTTTCTCTCACCAGTCTCACTAGATACTGGACATCGTCGCGGGTCGCCAACAGTTCCGTGGCGATATCGGACTGATAGGCAATCACTTTCACAAGGGCGTAAAGGACGTCACCGGCAAGGACGTCCTGCTTGGGGGTGGAACGCGGCGCCGGCCAATGCGGGCATTGATCGTTGGGTAAAGCGAGAGCAACATTCACGACTTCTATTAGCTTCTTGCCCAATATTCTCACTTGATCGGGACGCACGCCCCGGATCCGTTGAATGTCACTTATGTCGTTAGGCGGCCGGCGGCTCAGTTCTATCAATGTTGCGTCAGAAATGATAGAACGACTCGGTCGATCCATGCGCTCAGCCTCGCAATCTCGAAATTGGCAAAGCTGCTGCAATACGGCCAGTCCACGACGATTCAGACTGCTGGCTCCTTTCACTCGCGTGTACTGTTCCCTTTCGACGCGCACGTAGTAGTCCTGTTGCGAATACATTCTGCATTCTTCCAGAGCCCAATCTAATCGTCCTTGCTTTTTTAAAATCTCGGCCGTTTTGTCGGCCATAGCAAGCAAATGACAGACGTCCTCCCTGGCATATTCGATTTGCGACGTCGACAGCGGCCGTTCCATCCAATCAGTGAAGCTCTCGCTCTTCGCGATTGTGATGCCAAGCAGCTGTTGGAGGAGTTTTCCATAACCGGCTGGATAACCTAAACCGGCAAAACCAGCAGCGATTTGCGTGTCGAATATATTCATCGGCACAAGCGAACTTAGTCTGAAGATCAGTTGCAGATCCTGCACGGCAGCATGGAGTACCGTTTCAATCTTCGGGTCAGCAACGCGCTGCCATAGTTCACGTAAATCTCCCACTTTCAAGGGATCGATTATGAAAGTTTCGGCGTCGGTGGCAACCTGGACCAAACACAAGACCGGATAAAAATTCCTTTCTGGAATGAACTCCAAGTCCATAGCGAAGCGCCCGTTAGCGTCGATTTTCTGGCAGATATGTTTGAGATCGCTTTCTTTGACGATGATATTCATTTGCTGCGCACCGAATTGCCAAGATGCATGCGACACCAATTTAGACTACCAGGCCTGCCGATGATTACAGAACTTTCGTGGATGACGCCCTCCTCCGGAAAGCTAAGCTCATCAGATTCCATTCCGCCCACTTCCAGACTAGCGCCCAGAGCAATAGCCACCGGCCCGGCCGTATCCCAAGTTTTAAGTTTGCCCGAGAGATGAACAAACATATCCGCTTCGCCCTCAAGAACTTTCCCGACCTTAAGGCCAATGCTGCCGGTTTTGACAAAGGTTGCATTAGGTAGGTCGTTAAGCCAGGGATTGTTCTTGCGATCGCGCCAGCCAAGAATAAGGCGGGCATGTTCATCTTCTTGCAGGAAGGGTAATTCGGCAAAGCACGAGGCCGCCTCACCGCTGGCTTGCCGCCAGGTGCCAAAGCCCGGTCCACCAAAATAGATGGTGGACTTAACTGGTGCAAAGACCCAACCGAACACCGGCTTGCTGTCTATGACAAGCCCGATCATCACGGAATACTGCCCGTCATTGGCAATGTAATTGTCCGTTCCATCAATGGGGTCGATCAGCCAGACGCGGCCCGTCTTAGCCATGGTATCGTGCTTGGTGTCTTCTTCCGAGATGATTTTGTCGGCTGCAAAGCGATCATGTAATTCCTGGACGATCAATTTAGAAAGAGCAAAATCTGCCGTTGTCACCCGATCGTAAGGGCCAGTCTTCTCGATGATTTCTATATCAGTGCGAATTTCCGGGGCCAGGGCGCCAGCCTTGGCGATTAACCTTTTGACATAGTCGATGTCTTCTTGATTGAGACTTTCTGTCACTGTTGCGTGGATACCTGTCTAGTCATATAGATCTGGCTACGTTGATTTCTGTCCGGCCAGGGATTGAGCAGGTGCCTGGGAATACATTTGCGCTCCAAATTCGTTTGCTAATTTGTTGTCGAGCAAGTCAGCGACGAAAGCGACATTCCAGACAAGTTCATCCATTTCCTCTTGTGTCAAACCAATGGTATGACGTTGGGCAACGACCAGCACGATGTTTTCGTGAGTGGCCAGCGCACAACAGCTCAAATTGGCGTTGATGTCCAACAAGCGCCGGTAAAAGGCTTCCTTGTTCTGCTGAGGGATGAAGACAATCGGGCTGGAGATTCGCAATACGGCACCAGAGTCGTCTTCGCTCTCCTGGACTACGATATAAACCTGGGCACTGCCTTCCTTCAACCAAAAGCCTACCTCGTTGGCGGCCGTACCGGATAGCCTGTGCTCACCCGCATTCAAGCCACGATGGCTGTAATAGATTTCCACCATGCTGGCCGCCTCGGCGACGGTTCCCTTACTGATTTTCGATTCGAACAACCCCATCTCAATATCCTCTTGGCCGCTCCCCAGGCCATGCCGTTCCAGAGAGCCAACTCTAGCAAAGATCCCACTTGATAGTGCTACGGTAGCATTGGAAAGCGCCAGAGGGTGAATTCAACCCAAACTTTTTAATAACCAACCATTACCGTGGTCTGAGCGGAGCAAAAATTGCTCCCCGAGACATGGAAGCCTAATCGTAGGGCTGTCATTGCCCGTCAGGCAAGCCAAGAGGGACATGATAAAATTGTAATGTGGACTGCCGACCATGGCATACGGGAGAGGCAGATCATCTCAAGATCAACCGAAAAGGAGTAAAACTGTTTTCTAATCTGGCTTTTGACCTCGATAGATCCAAGGCGTAAGGGGTAAATATGTCTAGAGGGGGCACGATTCAGTCCTGTTCAAGGCTGGACACAAGAACTGATCGAGCTATAAAGAGAGCTCTATGACTCCGCGACGAACACAACCGGCCGAGTTTGTCGCACCAACTTACTATGATGTTATGAGGTCAATCTCAAGGGAAACCGATCGACTTACTGGCGGCCTGCAAAACGTATCTCCTCTGCCCCACATATGCTTGAATTAAATTTGCAAAAAAGCAAAAGTCGGTTGATTGGTCTGCCAGGCAGTCTGACCAAGCGGGTTATCGACCTGGGCGACACTATTGAAAGAAAAGTGGCCACCTCCCCAATGTCGCGCGCTTCGAAATTGGTCGTTCTCTTCTTGAGCGTGCTTGCCATATTGATGGTCACCTCATCCTGGGACGATTCGGTTATATATGACGAATTAGAGCATGTCACCGCCGGTTATAGCTATATAAAAACCGGAGATGGGTGGCTGAATGTCTGGCATCCCCCGCTGATCAAGGACATTTCCGCTCTGCCACTTTTATTCGCCAATCTGCGTGATCCCTTCAACATGAGTTGCTGGTACAACCATCGCAAGACTGAGGTGATCGACCGCTTCTTTTTCAAATTGGGCAACGACCCGCAAACAATAATTCGTCTGGCTAGAATTCCCTTGATTCTCAGTGCCCTTCTCTTTCTGGCCTACTACTACGTCAGGGTGCGGCGCGAATATGGTGAGGCGGTCGCATTACCAAGTCTTTTACTTTTGGGAGCCTCCCCCTCAGTGATCGCGCACTCACGCTTCGTTCACTCGGACGTACCGGCAACTGCGGTCTTCTTTCTGTCCATTTGTTCGTTTATTGAGTTTCTTAAAAAGCCATCAAAATTGCGCTTTTTCATAGCCGCGGCCTGTACAAGCTTTGCCCTACTCGTCAAGGCATCACTAATAGTACTCTTTCCATTTTACTTGCTCGCCAGTTTAGCCTGGGTTCTGGTTGGCTACAATCGGGATCCGAAAGGCGGAGATCCTGTCTTCCTTTTGCGTCGTTATGGACTGTTTGCTGCCGCCATTCTAGGCATGCTCGTGATAGGCACGCTGGTAATCGTGACGGTCTATCAGCCACATATACAAAACATGTCACCCTGGTTCCAGCAAACTTACAATAACCTCTGCTTCAAAAGGCACAAGGATGCTCTTCTGCCCCAGTTAGTCACCGCCAGCGGCCATTCGGCTGCAACTCGTGGTCTTTCCTGGTATCTGACAGGAGTGCTCGCTCAAAGTTTCCATTTGATCGACGGTCACGAAGGGCCATCAAATCTTTTTGATCATTTCTATTTCGGAGGCCGGCCCTGGTATTTCCCGGTGCTGTTTGTCACCAAGGAACCTCTTGGTTCGCTAGCTATGGTAGCTTTGGCAACTTTTGCGCTTGGCTCATTTTGCTGGAAGCTGAGAGGCGCTCACAAAACCAAGGATCTGCTGCGCGAAAACTTTCTAGCTGTAGCTGGACTGATATTTGTGATTTTCTACAGTAGTATCGCCGCCGCTACCAACCTGAATATCGGCTTCAGGCACTTTCTGCCGGTGCTGCCGTTTGTATACATGGGGGTTTGTTTATTAGTCGTTCGCTGGATAGCCAACTATGCGCCCGGCAAATCGCGTTTAGCTCTTTTGGCCAAAATTTTACCGGCATTGACATGCTTGTCGGCAATCTGTGCTTGGCCGGGGTACCTCTCGTATTACAACGAAATGGCTGGATCCACAGATCGCGGCTATCTTGTTGCTCTTGACTCGAATTATGACTGGGGTACGGATCTGCTCAGGCTGAAGAATTACCTGAAGGCGCACGGCGAGAAGTCAGTGTACATGTGCTACTATGATCACGGCTTTGACAGACTGTACATGGGTGACGTCGCCAAACCGCTTACGTTCGATGCACCCTTTGCTCCGGGACAGCTAATTGCAGTTCCGGCTAGCCGCTGGCGCAAGATTTTGCAAGACAGCAGACCAGATGCGCTGCCAATCAATACACATCAGTTTTTCAAGATAGATGATCCCGGCATGTTGTATTGGTTCTGCTCCTTGAAACCTATTGGAAAGGCGGGAGAATCTATAATGCTCTTTAAGTGCCCTTAGTTATTTGGTAGCGTATGTGGTGGCTTGGCGATGATCGATTGGGTACGAGTTAGGTGAGGCTGAAAGGCGAATTATGGGGATAGACCCATTAGTTACAGTAGTCATTCCAATCCGCAGTAAGGATCGTCCCCAACAGGTTCTCGATTATTTGCGGCAGTCCGAAGTTGATCCTAATCAATTGCAAGTGATCATCGTCGAAGGCAACTCGCGTTCCGGCCAACGCAACAAAGCGGTCGAACGAGCCACCAGCGATTTCATCTACTTTTTGGACGACGATTCCTATGTAGACAAGAATTGCATCATAGAAGCACTTCGTTACTTTGAAAATCCGGACGTAGCGATTGTCGGTGGTCCGGCCGTCACTCACGATCACGCCACTTTCTTTGAAACCTGCGCAGGTCTTGTGGTCAGTAGCGTCTTCGGTGCCCTGATTACGAGAGCGCGGAATACACCTTGCGGCCAGCCCCGGGCAGTCAAAGGCGATGAGCTAATTGGCTGTAACCTGATGGTGAGAAAATCCGCCTTCCAGGCGGTCGGAGGCATGGATGCTCGCTTCCAAATCGGCGAAGACATTGAGTTTCTCAGGCGCGTACATGAGAGCGGGAAATTGCTTTACTACAATCCGAAGATGATCGTTTCCAGAACGCGCAGAAAGACGGTAGATGATTTCGTTCGTCAGTTTGCCAGTTATGGACAGGCCCGAGGAATGGTCGAACTGAGCACGCATCTGCAGTTGAGCGATTTCATCTACTTTTTGCCGAGCCTCTTTCTTCTTTACCTCTTACTGCTGAGCCTATGCCCATCAGCGATATTTGCCATGCCCTTGCTTTTGTATACGGCCTTGGCCCTGGCGGCTGCTGCCTGGATCGGTTGGACAAATCAATCCCTCTTGTTGGCGGCCTGTACATTCCCGCTTTTCTTTGTGCTCCATCTCTCTTATGGCGTCGGCGTTCTTGCCGGGGTTATAAAACAATTGACAGGCAATTCACAAACTACGGGTATCCAGGTTTTTTCTCTTACAGAATTGCCACCGGCGCCCCAGTTACATGCTGTGGCAGAAGTAAATCAATAGAATAATTGAGCTATAGTGAACAAATGGTTGAGTCGCGCTCCATAGCAGTACACGGGGTTACCGCAACTGTTGCTTGTTCTAATCGACAAATCCTGGATTGGTTCGAATTCGACTTCCGGCATTTCATTGCGCCGCCGCCAGGCAAAGCGGACTTCTCTTTAACTGTTGAAATCAAAGCAGCCCCATTCGAATTGATGCCTGCTATGGAAGAGGTCATGCATGCTCGCTACTTCGCCTGCTTTGATCATGGTCCGACCAGATATATAAACTATCAAAATCGGGTCTTGCTTGTTTATGACTACGCAAAACAAGAAGGTACGCTCTTTTGTGACGACGTCACCAAGGCATACGAGAAAGCCTATCTTACTGTTCTTTCAAGGCTGGGTGAATTTCTGGATAAGCGAGGGTTGCATCGCGTCCATGCTCTCGGCATATCGTATGCTTCGTCTGCCTGCTTGTTCCTTCTACCTGAAGGCGGTGGCAAATCGACCTTAGGGATCTCACTTCTGAAACTTCCCGAAGTCAAGCTTTTCTCTGAAGATACGCCCTTTATCAATCGCAACGGTGAGGTACTTCCCTTTCCGTTCAGGCTCGGCATCTGCGACGGTACCAGCGTGCAATCTATACCATTAGGCTTTAAACGCGAAATAATCACTCAGTATGGCGTTCGCAAAACGCTTATCGACCCAGCCTACTTTACAGGCCAGATTGAAACGGAGAAGCGAGTGAATCGATTTCTCTTCTGTGGTAAATGGGTCACCAATCAAGCCTCCAGGATTGTCAAAACATCCAAGCTCACGGCTCTCGGTTATCTCATTAGAGACTGCTTTTTTGGTCTGGGACTGCCCCAGGTAATCGAGCTATTTTTGACCCAGGGACTGGGCAATTTATCCAAAAAGGGCTTGATCGCCTTTTCCCGAATGTTCGCCTGTTTGGGCTTGCTGAGACGTTCCGAATGCTACCAACTTCTTCTTTCAAAGAACCCGGACGAGAATGCAAAATTGCTTGCCTCGTTTCTTGACAGTCGGGTGACCGTCGACCATCTCCACCGCCAGCCAAGCATCATCCCATCACCGGCAGACTCAGAAGCCAGGTAAGCCCGGATCAATAAGTTACAAAGCTTAGCGGCCAGACCGATCCCCCAAAAATACCAGGCCGCGCATGCCTAGGCCCTCCAGTTGCCTTTGGTTAAAGCAAAAAATCAACGGGAAGATGGGGACAAATACCAGGCCATGCGTGATAATATATCTAACCTACCTATTCCCGAGTAGCGCAGCGGTAGCGCAGGTGACTGTTAATCACTTGGTCGTTGGTTCGAATCCAACCTCGGGAGCCAATCTATCAAATCCAAATATATATGTTGTCTGATGATGGAAGTCTATTTGCCGGTCTCAGCGACTGTGGTCATGGAGCGCTTTAACCTCGCCCCCCGACATTTCACGCCAAAAGCTCAACTGATTGCGGCTGTAAATGACCAAAAATGGTTCACTGGAATTGTAAGTTATGGCTTCGTCTATTCTTTGTTGAAAGGACATGCACTCAAAGATGATACAAAAACCATGGTTGCAGTTGAGACCCATCTGCATCTCTCAGTTGTTTGGATTAGCGCCCTGACGCTTGCGTCGGGTATATTTATTGCCCTACTTAGCAGCGACGATAAGCTCGCTGCAGTTGTTCTCACTGCACTTGGTGCACTGCCTCTGCTTTCAATACCTTTTTCCAAGCTGATGGTCCATCGGTTCATTCAGACTACATTCCTCTACGACTCCGAGAAACAGCTGCAAGCGCGTTAAGACAGCTTGTTCCGGTGCTTCGATCAGAGGTGCCTTAGTTATCTTGAGCCCGACTCAGCATTGATCAAATGGGGTGTAATCACTGGTGGTTTTTCTATGACAAGTTCTCGGTTAGGTTTACTGCTTCTTGAATGCGATTCGATCGCAACGAGTTTTCCCGATGCAGCGGACTCTTGAATCGCTTTGATCACCTTGAGGTCATTCAAACCCTCTTCTCCGGAAGGGCGTGGCTCTTTGTTCTCCAAAATGCATTCGGCAAAGTGTAATAGCTCAGGAGCAAACTGATCTCGTTTCGGAAACTTGTGACGTTCTTCTTGACCGTCATTTCTTACTGTTAACTCGCTTTCCCGGTCGTAAGCATAGGATGGTTCCAGATAAATTGAGCCTTCGCTTCCAATCACTTCGTACCACTGCACATCGGCCGCGCCAAAGCTACAATAGAAATTGGCTATTTTCTCATCCGGAAATCTAAGCACAGCGCCACAACATTCTTCTATCTCGATAAATCTCGGGTCCGCCGATTTCGCGGTAATCGCCATTGCTTCAATTGGCTCTGCCTGAAATAGATAGCGAGCGGCATTGATGCAATATATACCAATGTCATGGAGAGGACCCCCGCCCCTTTCCGCCTGCATGCGAATATTTCCTTCCTTGACCTGCATCGTAAAGCTAGAATTGAAAAGCCGTGCCTGGCCGATCTCGCCCTTTTGGATCAAATCGACGGCAGTCATGTTAGCTTTCTCAAAGTGTAGCCGATAAGCAACCATCAGTTTCACCCTGTTTCGTCGCGCCGCCTCTATCATTTCTCCTGCATCGCCAGGCGTTACTGCCATTGGCTTTTCACAGAGCACGTGCACGCCGGCATTAGCCGCTCTTATGGCGAAAGCTTTGTGCATGTCGTTGGGTAAGGCAATGTAGAGCGCGTCAAAACAGCCACAGCTCAGCGCCTCGTCAAACTGATCGTATGACCAGGCTCGATCGATATCGTACTTTCTCGATAAGTCTTCGATTTTTTCGGAATCATTTGAGATGAGAGCCGTAAGCTCACATTTCTCAGATGCGTGTTTGAAGGCAGGCAATACCGCAATTTGTGCTATGTGTCCTAATCCTGCCACGGCAAAACGCACTTTGTTCTTCAAGGTCATAGTTTAGTTCCCTGCCGGCCGTTTTGACCAGCCTGATTCCGTTCGCATTGAATTCTTCTTGAAACAACGAACGATTATATGATCCGTGGACGGATCGCAATCGATCGAGTTCCCTCAAAGCCAAAGAGGCGATCGTGCAGAATAGCTGACTTACCAGAAGACATATAGTCCGGTCTGGTTACTCTTTAGCCATCACGTTTCAAAACATAACTCATGCATAACCAACCACGCAGATCGCTGAAACTCTCTTTTAGGATCTTGCTTTCTCTAATGCTGCTAAAGGCAAGATCAATCCGATCAGAACACCGGTAGCCAGGCCAAACATGTGGATTGATACGCCGATATTGGGGATGATTTGATCCATAACTGCTTGCAGGGCAAGTAGGCCTATCAACAACAACAATTGCCTTTTTCGGATCGATTGCGGTAACACAGCATGCAATCTAAAGATTCCTACAGCCACTGCTCCGACTACACCCATGATTGCCCCAGAAGCACCAAGAGCCGGTGCTGCAGATCCAAGAAGCACGTAGGCAGCACCGCTGGCAAGACCAGCCACAAAATAAATAACCAAAAAACCCACCGTACCAAATATATTCTCAGCAATGCGGCCGAACCACCAAAGACCAAGTAAATTGAAGGCTAAGTGGAAGAAATGCAAGTGCAAGAAAAGACAGGTGATTAGCCGCCAGTATTCACCTGTCCGAATCTGCTCGGGAACCAATAGTCCTTGCTTGAAACAGAGACTACTGAGTGTGGAAGTGGCCGGACCGGGCAAAAGAAAATAACTATAGGAAAGGAGAAAGGTCGTCAGAATCAAAGCGAGCAGGATCGTGACCGGGCGCGACCCCTGGGACGGATCGACAATTTCCAATCCACGCACCGTTTTCTTAAAGACTGCCCAAACGTTCTCTACCGACTTCGTATGCTCTTCAGTGATTGTGGCTTGGGCAATGGTGGCATCAATTTCCTTCTTCTCTTCTGAAGAAGCAGAGTCCAAGCGCTTTATCTGCTCCGCTATCCTGTTCTGGTAGAGTGGCGAGTGGGCGCTTTGTTTGCGGGCAACCTCAAAATGTCTCTCTGCCTCCGCTTTGTCGCCGTTAGCCACCGCTAGTCTTCCCAGCCAATAAGACTTAACATAGCCAGGCAGGGGATGTCTTATCTTTGTGAAAATGGTAAGCAGTTCTTTTGCGTTGTCGGTCTGCCCTGTAAGACAGAAAAAGACAAGATAAGTGGAGGCGTGTTCGTTGACTCCCGCCTTTGTTTCGGGCAACTTCGATTGTCCCAGACACTCGGCCGCTGAATCGAATTGCTTGAGTTCAGCATAGGCCCGGCTCGCCGCCAAACAGAGCCCATTGGTGATGCGCTCGCCGGTTTCTTTTGAAGACTCGTAGGCGCTTATGATTCTCTGCCAGTCCCTGGATAGTGTGTAGCCGTAGAAGCGATAGTCGTTGGCAAGAGACTGAAGTTGGGCCGGCACCTTTTCCGACTTCCACTTTGCTAGTATTTGGTCAGCAGCGTCCTTTTTTCCGTCTATATAAAGGGCGAACGAGTTCGCCCAGTCCGACCAGAATTGACCGGTTTTACCCCAGTAGAACCAGCGTAGATAAGCAACCACTTCTACGACCTTTTTGCCATTGAGCTCGAGTACGTATTTATTTTGGAGCCTCAGGATGATCAATGGCAGGACGAAAAGAAGCAGCACAAACAGGGACCAGGCTATGAGCGAAAACAACCAGATTGGGCCAACGACCAGACCCAAGGTCGCAACAAGCATGATCAGCCCCACTTTCACAAGAAACGGCCAGCTCCAAGGCAGGCTCATCTTCCGCACCGCTATCAACGATAGAAGACACATCGCCAAAAGCGAATATAGGGACAGGTAGGTGTTTAACCCCCAAATATCAGGCGGTAACAACTCAAGAAGGAATAGCTTGCCGTCCATAGCTTTGATTTCGAACAATTATATGGGCGTGAATGAAACTTCGGCGAAAGAGATATTAGAATATTACTGGCTTTACTGAAGTGTGTCCCCAGAGCATTATCCTCCATGTTTCGCCAAGACAGATTTCTTTTCCGGCTGATCAGCGTCTAGAGAAAACTGCAGATGCCACCTAAAGAACAAGACATGGATGCTAGCTCAAATGCTCCGAGCATCGATCTCGTTGTCGAGGACATTGGCTTACCACCTACTCTCCATATTCTTGGAAAGATCAGCCAGGGCGGCATAGGAGCAGTTTTCAGAGCGGAGGATTCGGTCAGCCATGCTCAGTTAGCAGTGAAAGTGCTTCTTCCCCAATTGGCGGCTGTTGATCGACACCGTAAGCGTTTCATTCAAGAAGCTCGCACCATCAGTTCTCTTTCCGATCCGCATATCATTGCCGTCCATGATTGCGGCATCAGTGGATCGGGCTTGCCATATATGGTCATGGATTACATCGACGGGAAAACCCTCGACCAGATGTTGGCTCAGGCCAGCGTCAGCATTGAGGAGGCGCTGGATATATTTATGCAGACAGCAGAGGCGGTAGGACACGCCCATAAAAAAGGCATTATTCACCGAGACTTGAAGCCCTC